>NZ_JCASIE010000006.1:0-234946 GCF_059685865.1 Telluria sp. ZB4P36 | reverse complement strand
TCGTCATGCTCTTGAATGAAGAACGGCCCGGCCGAAAAATCGACCGGGCCGTCAAGGCCCTACCTCATCGTTACACCGTTCGTGTCCTGAAGAAGGACCTTAACTGAACGGCATTACGCCCGCGGGCGTCCTTTTTTTTATCGCTCAGGCCCCGGCAGCGGGGGTGCCCTCGACACTGGCGGGAGGAAGCATGGGCAGGCGAACCGTGAACGTGGTGCCGGCATCGATCTCGGACTCGACGTCGATGCGTCCGCCGTGCTTGCTGACGGTGCTATACGAAAGCGACAGGCCCAGCCCGGTACCGCTGCCCACCGGCTTGGTCGTGAAGAAGGGCTCGAAGATGCGATTCAGGTTCTGCTGCGGGATGCCGCAGCCGGTGTCGCTGACGGCCACCCACACCCAGTCGCCATCGACGCCGGTGCTGATGGTAATGACGCCGCGTTCGCGAATCGCGTGGGCGGCATTGACCAGCAGGTTCATGAAGACCTGGTTCAGTTGCGAAGGCAGGCAGGTGACGAAAGGCAGGCTGCCATAGCGTTTCTCGACCGTCGCCTTGTACTTGATCTCGTTGGCGACGATATTCAATGTGCTGTCGATACCGGCGTGCAGGTCGGCGCTCTGCCAGTCGGTCTCGCCCATGTGCGAAAAATCCTTGAGCGCCTGGACGATTTCGCGCACCCGCTTCAGGCCGTCGAGCGACTCCGCCACCAGGTCGGCGACATCGTCCTTCAGGAAGGCCAGGTCCGTTTCGCGCGCGATGGCCTCGAAACGCGCCTCCAGCACGCTGCCCGGCGCCGCCTGCTTGACCGCCCTGCCGTGGGCCGCCACCACTGCCAGCAGCGTGTTGAGGTAGCGTTTCAGCGAGCCCATGTTGCTGTTGACGAAGCCCAGGGGATTATTGATCTCGTGGGCAACGCCTGCGGCCAGCTGGCCGATGGACGCCATCTTTTCGGACTGGAGCAGCTGCTCGTGCGCTTCGCGCAAGCGTGCGATCAGGCCTTCCTGCTCCTGCTCCATGTGCTTGCGCGCACTGATGTCGCTGAGCGAGCCGATCACCTCGATGGGCGTCCCATGCTCGTCGCGGATCAGGCGCAGCTGGTCGTGCATCCACAGGTACTCTCCGCTGGCAGAGCGAAACCGGTATTCATAGGTCCGCTCGCCCTCGACGAACAGCTGGGCCAGGCTGGAGAATATATTCGGTGCGTCTTCGGGGTGAATATGGTCGAACCAGAAGTTCGGATCGGCCAGCATGTCCTCGGGCCGGTGGCCGAGCACGCGGTAGGCATTCTTGCTGACGAAGGTCAGCTTGAAGTCGCCGGTGGGGACCGCACTGTAGACAATCGCCGGGGTGTTGTCGATCAGGTATTGCAGGCGAACCAGGGGCGACGTTTCCGCGACCGGGCGCGGTGGCGGGGTCGAATCGAAAGACTCGAATTCTTCAAACATCGTTTCCATGGCTAGCTCGACGGGATATTGGCTGACTCCATTATCCCGACGAATATGCCCATATCGACATTTTCTTTGCTTAAACGAAACAGTTAGCGGTGTTCGCTATGGCGTCGCTACAACAGGCCGCAAGCTTCAGCCGTCGAGTCTTTGCAGCGACGCCAGGAACTTGCGCGCGTCCTGGTAGCCGATCACCCGGCTGTCCGGGATTTCCTGCCCTTCCCTGTCGAACAGGATGATCCCGGGCGGCCCGAACAGCTTGAAGCGCTTCAGCATCGCCTTGTCCTGCGCATCGTTGGCGGTGACGTCGACCTGCAGCAGGAGCGTATTGGCGAGCTTCGCCTGCACCGCCGGGTCGACGAAAGTCAGCTTCTCCATCTCCTTGCAGGACACGCACCAGTCGGCATAGAAATCGAGCATGACGGTCTTGCCGCCGGTGTTGGCCAGCTCACGGTCGAGGTCGTCCACGCTCTTGATGCGCTTGAACACCAGGCCCTGGTGGGCCCCGCCGGTCAGGTGGGCCAGCGGTGCCAGCGCGTCGCGCCCGCCGCTCGCGGCGCCGACCAGCTGCACCGCCCCCAGCACGGCGAAGGCCGCGCCGGCGGCCATCGAGGCCCAGTGGCGGTGCCGGCGCATCAGGTAGACGCCGTAGCCGAGCAGCAGCGCGGCCCAGCCCAGCATCTGCACCAGGGGCGGCAGCACCGGCGACACCAGCCACAGGGCCATCGCCAGCATCAACACGCCAAACAGGCGCTTGACCGATTCCATCCAGGCGCCGGCACGCGGCAGCAGCGAGCCGGCCGAGACGCCGACCAGCAGCAGCGGGATGCTCATGCCGACCGCCATCGCGAACAGGGCCGCGCCACCGATCACCACGTCGCGGGTCTGGCTGATGTAGACCAGGGCGCCGGCCAGCGGCGCGGCCACGCAGGGACCGACGATCAGGGCCGAAATGGCCCCCATCGCGAACACGCCGGCCAGCTTGCCGCCCGACTGGCGGCCGGAAGCGCTGGCGAGGCGGGTCTGCAGCGCGGCCGGCAATTGCAGCTCGTAGAAGCCGAACATCGACATCGCCATCGCGACGATCAGCAGGGCGAAGGCGCCCAGCACCCAGGGTTTCTGGAGAGCCGCGGCCAGCCCCTCCCCGGCCAGGCCGGCGGCGACGCCGAGGGCCGTGTAGACGATGGCCATGCCGAGCGAGTAGGTCGCGGACAGCATGAAGCCGCGCGAGCGGCCGGCCTGGCGGCCTTCGCCGACGATGATCGAGGACAGGATCGGCACCATCGGCAGCACGCAGGGCGTGAAAGCAAGGCCCAGGCCGAGCAGGACGAAGGCGGGGACGATCGCCAGCAGGCGGCCGCCTTCCAGGATGCCGGCGATGCCGGCCATCTCGGAGGGCTGCGCCGCGGGGGCCGTCTCCATGGCTGGCGCAGGCGACATCCGGACTGCGTCGGCGCCGATCGGCAAGGCAGGCGCTGCGGAGCCGCCACCGGCCGCCAGCCGGGCGCTGTGCTCCTGCGGCGGATAGCACAGGCCGGCGTCGGCGCAGCCCTGGCTGCCCGCGGTGAGCGTGAACGGCCCGCTGCCCTCGACCGGGATGCGGATGAGCACTTCACCCTTGTAGGTCTCGACATCCTTCTGGAAGGTTTCGTCGTACTTCACCTTCCCCGGCGGGATCTGCGGCGGTCCGAGCTTGATGCCATTCGCACGGAAAGCGAAGCGTTCGCGGTACATGTAGTAGCCCTCGGCGATCTGGTAGCGCACTTCGACTGTCTGCGGATCGGCCATGCGCGCATCGAAGCGGAAGGCGATCGCGGGATCGAGGAAGTCGTCCGCGGCGCGCGCGCTGCCGGCGCCTGCGATCAGGATCGAGAACAGTGACAGGCAGGCAAGGCGAAAGCGGGCAATGCGGTGGAGCGGATCGAACATGGTGTCAGGGAGTTGTTTTAGCGCACCGGCATGGTACACCGTTTTCGCAGGCGAAAAAAAACCAGGCACGAGGCCTGGTTTTCTTGACGCGGGAAGCGATTACTCGGCGGTCGGTGCTTCTTCAGCCGAGGTGACTTCCGGACGGTCCAGCAGTTCGACGTAGGCCATAGGCGCGTTGTCGCCCACGCGGAAACCCATTTTCAGGATGCGCAGGTAGCCGCCGTTACGGTTGGCGTAACGTGGGCCGAGTTCAGCGAACAGCTTCTGCACCATTTCGCGATCGCGCAGGCGAGCGAATGCCAGGCGCTTGTTGGCCAGGGTGTCGGTCTTGCCCAGGGTCAGGATCGGTTCGATGACGCGACGCAGTTCCTTGGCTTTCGGCACGGTGGTCTTGATGGCTTCATGACGCAGCAGCGAGACGGTCATGTTGCGCAGCATTGCCAGGCGGTGGGACGAGGTACGGTTCAGCTTACGGAGGCCGTGACGGTGACGCATGGTACTTCCTTTCGAGTGTTTAATTCCAGTTCTTCGATCGTCCATGCTTGCGCATGTCCGCGGACCGGTTCTAGGGGTTTAAAACTGCCCGGACAACATTGTCCGGGCAGGTACAGCAATTACTTTTCGAGACCAGCCGGCGGCCAGTTTTCGAGTTTCATACCCAGGGTCAGGCCGCGCGAAGCAAGGACTTCCTTGATTTCGTTGAGCGACTTGCGACCCAGGTTCGGCGTCTTCAGCAGTTCGTTTTCCGAACGCTGGATCAGGTCGCCGATGTAGTAGATGTTTTCGGCCTTCAGGCAGTTTGCCGAGCGGACGGTCAGTTCCAGGTCGTCCACCGGACGCAGCAGGATCGGATCGACCAGCGGAGCACGCGACGGTGCTTCGGCGGCGGCTTCGGTGCCTTCCAGGGCAGCGAACACGTTCAGCTGGTCCACCAGGACGCGTGCCGACTGGCGGATCGCTTCTTCCGGGGTGATGACGCCGTTGGTTTCGATGTTGATGATCAGCTTGTCCAGGTCGGTACGCTGTTCGACACGGGCCGATTCCACGGCGTAGGACACGCGGCGCACCGGCGAGAACGAAGCGTCCAGGATGATGCGGCCGATGGTCTTGTTGGTGTCTTCCGACAGGCGGCGCACGTTACCAGGAACGTAGCCGCGGCCCTTCTCGACCTTGATCTGCATGTCCAGCTTGCCGCCGGCGGTCAGGTGAGCGATCACGTGATCCGGATTGATCAGTTCCACGTCATGCGGCAGGTCGATGTCCGAAGCCAGCACGGCGCCTTCGCCTTCCTTCTTCAGGGTCAGGGTGACGGAGTCACGGTTGTGGACTTTGAAGACCACGCCCTTCAGGTTCAGCAGCAGGTCGACGACGTCTTCCTGGACGCCGTCCAGCGACGAGTACTCGTGCACGACACCGGCGATCGTCACTTCGGTCGGCGCGTAGCCGACCATCGACGACAGCAGCACGCGACGCAGCGCATTGCCCAGGGTGTGACCATAACCACGCTCGAACGGCTCCATCACGACTTTTGCGTGGCCGGCGCCGAGTGCTTCGACATCGATGATACGTGGTTTCAACAGACTGTTTTGCATGAAATGTCCTTTTCAATACCCTCGGCTCGTTACACCGATAAGGCTGATGGCATTAAAGATAAAGCGCCTGCTCGACGAGCAGGCGGTGAAACGAATTTGATGAACGACGGAGGTGGAGGACACTTGAGTTCGTCGCGAGGCCAAGCCTTGCTTGCTGCGCTCGCACACCACCACGTCGTTCCGGCGCAGGCCGGAAGAATGCCAATGGCATTCTTCCGGCCTGCGCCGGGGTGACTTTTGAACGACTCACGTCGCCCAAAAAATCGATTAACGCGAGTACAGTTCGACGATCAGCGCTTCGTTGACGTCAGCAGCGATCTCGTTACGTTCCGGGAACGAACGGAAGGTGCCTTCCATCTTCTTGCTGTCGACCGACACCCAGCTCGGCATGCCGACTTGTTCAGCCAGCGACAGGGCTTCCTGGATACGCACTTGCTTCTTGGCCTTTTCGCGCACAGCGATCACGTCGCCGGTCTTGACCTGGTACGAAGCGATGTTCACGACGTTGCCGTTCACGGTGAAGGCCTTGTGGCTCACCAGCTGGCGCGCTTCAGCGCGGGTCGAGCCGAAGCCCATGCGGTAAGCGACGTTGTCGAGACGGGCTTCCAGCAGCTTCAGCAGGGTTTCGCCGGTGTTGCCCTTCTTGCGCGATGCTTCTGCGAAGTAGCGGCGGAACTGACGCTCGAGGACGCCGTACATGCGCTTGACCTTCTGCTTTTCACGCAGCTGGTTGCCGTAGTCCGAGGTGCGGGCACCCGACTTGACGCCGTGCTGGCCTGGCTTGACGTCCAGTTTGCACTTCGAGTCGAGCGAGCGGCGTGCGCTCTTCAGGAACAGGTCGGTGCCTTCACGGCGCGACAGTTTTGCTTTTGGTCCGATATAACGTGCCACGTTGAATACCTTTTAAAATGAATCACGCCCCAGAGGCATCGCAAGCGATGCGGCAGGCGCTAGTCCGCCGCTGCGTGGCGACGGACGTGGCTTAAAAAACCGCCCGCCGTGAATACGGCAGACGACAAGAGCCGGGCAGTATAACCCAATTCAGGGCACTGCACCGGCCAATCTTGTAAAACACAACGGGGCGCAAGGCCCCGTCGTTGGCTTTTCGCGACGCAGGGTGGTCCGAAAACCGCCCTACCTCAGCGTCAGCGCTGCCGTATTAGATACGACGACGCTTCGGCGGACGGCAGCCGTTGTGCGGAACCGGGGTAACGTCCTGGATCTCGGTGATCTTGATGCCCAGGTTGTTCAGTGCGCGCACAGCCGATTCACGGCCTGGGCCTGGGCCCTTGATGCGCACTTCCAGGTTCTTCACGCCCGATTCCTGAGCGACCTTGCCGGCGGCTTCGGCAGCAACCTGCGCTGCGAACGGGGTCGATTTGCGCGAACCCTTGAAGCCTGCGCCGCCCGAGGTTGCCCACGACAGAGCATTGCCCTGACGGTCGGTGATCGTGATGATGGTGTTGTTGAAGGACGCGTGGACGTGGGCGATGCCCTCGGCGACGTTCTTCTTGACTTTCTTGCGCACGCGGGCTGCTGCTGCGCTGCTCTGTTGCTTGGCCATGGTCGGTTCCTAGATTATTTCTTCAGCGATTGTGCGGCCTTGCGCGGGCCCTTGCGGGTACGTGCATTGGTACGGGTACGCTGACCGCGCACTGGCAGGCCCTTACGGTGACGCATGCCGCGGTAGCAGCCCAGGTCCATCAGACGCTTGATGTTCATGGACAGTTCGCGGCGCAGGTCGCCTTCCACGACAAACTTCGCGACTTCGTCACGCAGCTTCTCGAGTTCGTTGTCGTCCAGGTCCTTGACCTTCTTGTTGGTCGCGATACCGGTTGCGTCGCAGATCTTCTGCGAACGTGGACGGCCAACACCGTAGATCGCCGTCAGGCCGATAACAGTGTGCTGATGATTTGGGATGTTAACCCCTGCAATACGTGCCATTCGTTATTCCTCTTAACCTTGACGCTGCTTGTGACGCGGCTCGACGCAGATCACACGGACCACGCCCTTGCGCTTGATGATCTTGCAGTTGCGGCAGATCCGCTTGACTGAAGCGTTAACTTTCATTTTGCACTCTCTTCGGTTCGTTTACTTTAATGATTTTTACTTGGTGCGGAACACAATGCGAGCCCGGGACAGGTCGTACGGAGTCAACTCCACCGTCACCTTGTCACCCGGGAGAATGCGGATGTAATTCATGCGCATTTTACCCGAGATATGCCCCAGTACCACGTGCCCGTTTTCCAGCTTCACGCGAAATGTTGCGTTCGGGAGATTCTCGAGAATCTCCCCTTGCATTTGGATGACGTCGTCTTTTGCCATTCGGTCTATGCCTTCCTCGCTTATCGCGACGGAATTCCGCCCTTGAAATTCGCCTTCCGCAACAGTGATTCATATTGCTGCGACATGACGTAGTTCTGCACTTGTGCCATGAAGTCCATCGTCACCACTACAACGATCAGAAGCGACGTGCCACCGAAGTAGAAAGGAACTTTCCACTGCGAGGTCATGAACTCCGGCACCAGGCACACCAGGGTGATATAGACTGCACCGGCCAGGGTCAGGCGCATCAGGATCTTGTCGATGTAGCGTGCGGTCTGCTCGCCCGGACGGATGCCCGGAACAAACGCGCCGCTCTTCTTCAAGTTGTCCGCCGTTTCCTTGCTGTTGAATACCAGCGCGGTATAGAAGAAGCAGAAGAACACAATCGCCACCGCATACAGCAACGCGTGGATCGGCTCACCGGTAGTCAGCGAAGCGGCCAGGTCTTTCAGGAAGCCGATGAACGGGCCACTGGCGTCCTTGCCTCGCGTGTACCAGTCGACGATCGTCGCCGGGAACAGGATGATCGACGAGGCGAAGATCGGTGGGATCACGCCGGCCATGTTCAGCTTCAAGGGCAGGTGGCTGGTTTGGCCACCGTAGATCTTGTTGCCGACTTGACGTTTAGCGTAATTCACCAGGATCTTGCGCTGCCCGCGTTCCACGAACACGACGGCATACGTCACGAGCACCACCAGTGCAACGATGATGATCGCGGCGATGCTGCTGATCGAACCGTTCGAAACCAGGGTGAACAGGCCACCCAGGGCCGACGGCAGACCTGCTGCGATACCGGCAAAAATGATGATCGAAATACCGTTGCCAAGACCACGCTCGGTAATCTGCTCGCCCAGCCACATGAGGAACATGGTGCCGGTCAGGAGCGTCGTCACCGTGACGAAGCGGAAGCCCATGCCCGGATCGAGCACGAGGCCAGGCTGCGCTTCGAGCGCGACCGCGATGCCGAACGCCTGGAACAGAGCCAGTGCCACCGTGAAGTAACGGGTGTACTGGGTGATCTTGCGGCGGCCGGCCTCGCCCTCTTTCTTCAGCGCCTCGAGTTGCGGCGAGACGATCGATGCAAGCTGCATGATGATCGAAGCCGAAATGTAAGGCATGATGCCGAGGGCGAACACGGTAAAGCGGGACAGGGCGCCACCCGAGAACATGTTGAACATGCCCAGGATGCCGCCTTCGTTCTGCTTGAACAGCGCTGCCAGCTGCACCGGGTCAATCCCGGGGACCGGGATGTGAGCACCGATGCGGTACACGACCAATGCGCCAAGCAAAAACCACAGCCGACCCCAGGGGAAGCCGGAAGCGGCGCTTTTACCAAGTTGTGAATTAGTCGCCAATTTTTGCTCCGATCAGGCAGGGCCGCAATTAAGCGACCGAACCGCCAGCTGCTTCGATCGCCGCTTTCGCGCCGGCAGTTGCCTTCAGGCCCTTGAGGGTCACCGCTTTGGTGATCTCGCCCGACAGGATGACGCGCACGTCGCGTGCCACCACCGGCAGGATGCCTGCTGCTTTGAGCACCAGGATGTCGATTTCGCCGACAGCCAGGTTGTTCAGGTCCGACAGACGGACTTCAGCCTTGAACGTTGCGTTCAGCGACTTGAAGCCGCGCTTCGGCAGACGACGCTGCAGAGGCATCTGACCGCCTTCGAAGCCGACTTTGTGGAAGCCGCCCGAACGCGATTTCTGACCCTTGTGACCGCGGCCGGCAGTCTTGCCCAGGCCCGAGCCGATACCGCGACCGACGCGGCGCTTGTAGTGCTTGGCGCCGTCAGCTGGTTGAATGGTATTGAGTTCCATTGATTTCTCCGTACGTAAGCCGCGGCTTACGAAACAACTTTAACGAGGTACGCGACTTTGTTGATCATGCCACGCACGGACGGGGTGTCCTGCAGCTCGGAAACCGAGTTGACACGACGCAGACCCAGACCGCGGACGGTAGCACGGTGATCCTGACGGGTACCGATCAGGCCCTTGACGAGCTTGACTTTGACAGTGTTTGCCATGTGTGTTCCCCTTAACCCAGGATGTCTTCAACCGACTTGCCGCGCTTGGCAGCGATGTCGGATGCAGTGCTCATTTTCGACAGGCCGTCGAGGGTCGCGCGAACCAGGTTGTACGGGTTCGACGAACCGGTCGACTTGGCGACCACGTCGGTCACGCCCATCACCTCGAAGATAGCGCGCATTGCGCCACCAGCGATCACGCCGGTACCAGGCTTGGCCGGCATCATCATGACGCGCGAGGCGCCGTGACGGCCCGACACCATGTGGTGCAGCGTACCGTTCTTGAGGGGCACCTTGATCAGGTTGCGGCGGGCTTCTTCCATCGCTTTTTGCACGCCGACTGGAACTTCCTTCGACTTGCCCTTGCCCATGCCGATGCGGCCATCGCCGTCACCGACAACGGTCAGCGCTGCAAAACCCATGATACGACCACCCTTCACCACTTTGGTGACGCGGTTGATCGCGATCATTTTCTCGCGCATGCCATCATCCGGCTTGTCGCTTTGCATTTTTGCTTGCATTTTTGCCATGACGATTCTTCCTTAGAACTTCAGACCGGCTTCACGCGCGGCTTCCGCCAGCGCCTTCACACGGCCGTGGTAACGGAAACCCGAGCGGTCGAACGCAACTTCGGTGATTCCTGCTTTCAGTGCTTTTTCAGCGACGCGCTTGCCGACCAGGGCAGCAGCGGCAGCGTTGCCGCCGGCGCCAGTCTTGCCAGCCAGTTCAGCGCGGACTTCTGCTTCCAGCGTCGAGGCCGACACCAGCACCTTTGCGTCCGGGCTGATCAGGTTCGCATAGATGTGCAGGTTGGTGCGGTGAACCGACAGACGGTTCACGCCCAGCTGGGCGATCTTGATGCGGGTTTGACGTCCGCGACGCAGACGCGATTGTTTCTTGTCCATGTCAGCTCCGATTATTTCTTCTTGGTTTCTTTAAGCTTCACCACTTCGTCCGAATAACGGACACCCTTGCCCTTGTAAGGCTCAGGCGAGCGGTAAGCGCGCACTTCAGCAGCCACTTGGCCGACCTTTTGACGATCGATACCCTTGATCAGGATTTCGGTCGGGGTCGGGGTGGTTGCAGTGATGCCTTCCGGCATCGCGTGCAGCACCGGGTGCGAGAAGCCCAGCGACAGGTTCAGGGCGTTGCCCTGCACAGCTGCCTTGTAGCCCACGCCCACCAGGTTGAGCTTCTTCTCGAAGCCCTTGGTGACGCCGGTAACCATGTTGTTGACCAGGGCGCGCAGGGTACCCGACATGGCGTTCGATTCACGCGAATCGTTCACCACGTCGAAAGTCAGCGTGCCGTTGTTGTTTTCCACTTTGACCAGGCCGTTCAGCGGCTGGGTCAGGGTGCCGAGCGGGCCCTTGACGGTGATCGACGACGCGTTGATCGCGACATCGGTACCTGCCGGGACGGCGATTGGCATCTTAGCTACTCGAGACATGTTTACTCCTTAAGCCACGTAGCACAGCACTTCGCCACCGACGCCGGTAGCACGTGCCTTGCGGTCAGTCATGACGCCTTGCGGGGTCGAGACGATTGCCACGCCCAGGCCATTCATGACCGACGGGATTTCGTTCTTGCCCTTGTAGACGCGCAGGCCAGGACGGGACACGCGCTCGATGCGCTCGATGACCGGACGGCCGGTGTAATACTTCAAACCGATTTTCAGTTCCGACTTGCCACCTTCGGTGGTCACGGCGAAATCTTCAATGTAACCCTCGTCCTTCAGGACGTTGGCAATGGCAACCTTGACTTTCGACGACGGCATTGCAACCGTGGTTTTCTGGACAACTTGTGCGTTGCGAATGCGGGTCAGCATATCGGCGATAGGATCGCTCATACTCATTGCTTATTCTCCTATTACCAGCTAGCTTTGGTCATACCCGGGATTTCGCCTTTCATGGCGAACTCGCGGACTTTGGTACGGGCCAGACCGAATTTACGGAAGGTGCCACGTGGACGGCCGGTGATGGCGCAGCGGTTACGCTGACGGGTCGGGGCCGAGTTGCGCGGCAGTGCCTGCAGTTTCAGGCGTGCTTCGTAACGCTCTTCTTCCGACTTCGACTGGTCGTTGATGATCGCTTTCAGAGCTGCACGCTTTGCGGCGAATTTCTCCACCAGGTCTGCACGCTTCTGTTCGCGGTTAATCAGTGCAAGTTTTGCCATGCTCTTAGTTCCTGAACGGGAATTTGAAGGCGGCGAGCAGCGCTTTGGCTTCTTCGTCGGTCTTAGCGGTCGTGGTGATCGAGATGTTCATGCCACGCAGCGCATCGATCTTGTCGTAATCGATTTCCGGGAAGATGATCTGCTCTTTGACGCCGATGTTGTAGTTGCCACGGCCATCGAAAGATTTGCCGTTGACACCACGGAAGTCACGCACGCGCGGCAGGGCCACGGTGATGAAGCGGTCCAGGAATTCGTACATGCGGTTACCGCGCAGGGTCACCATCGTACCGATCGGGTAGCCTTCGCGGATCTTGAAACCTGCGATTGCCTTGCGAGCTTTGGTAACGACCGGCTTCTGGCCGGCGATCTTGGTCAGGTCGCCAGTTGCGTGCTCGATGATCTTCTTGTCAGCGACTGCTTCCGACAAACCCATGTTCAGGGTGATCTTGGTCAGGCGCGGGACTTCCATGATCGACTTGTAACCGAATTTCTCGGTCAGCTCGGCGACGACTTTGTCTTTGTAAATTTGTTGGAGACGGGCCATTTATCTTACCCCTTCACTACTTCGCCGTTCGACTTGAAGACGCGGACTTTTTTGCCGTCCTGGTCTTTGAAGCCAACGCGATCTGCCTTGCCGGTCGCAGCATTGAACAGCGCGACGTTCGACACGTGAATCGGCATAGTCTTGTCGACGATACCACCAGTAACACCGGTCATCGGGTTAGGCTTGGTCGCTTTTTTAGCGACGTTGACGCCTTCAACGATGACGTGTTCAGCGTCTACACGCTTTTGAACGACGCCACGCTTGCCCTTGTCTTTACCGGCCAAAACGATGACTTCGTCGTTTTTACGAATCTTATCCATGTCGACTCCTTACAGAACTTCAGGTGCCAGCGACACGATCTTCATGAACTTCTCGGTACGCAGTTCGCGCGTGACCGGTCCGAAGATACGGGTGCCGATCGGCTCCAGCTTGGCGTTCAGCAGGACGGCGGCATTGCCATCGAACTTGACCAGGGAACCGTCCTGGCGGCGCACACCTTTAGCGGTACGCACAACCACGGCGTTGTAAATTTCGCCCTTCTTGACGCGACCACGAGGCGCAGCCACCTTGACGGTGACCTTGATGATGTCGCCAATGCTCGCATAACGGCGCTTCGAGCCGCCCAACACCTTGATGCACAGAACTTCCTTAGCACCGGTGTTGTCGGCCACTTCGAGCCGGCTTTCGGTTTGAATCATAGTATTTTCTTTCCCAACTTAAGCCGTAGAAAACCCCACGGAGAACCGTGGGCCTGCGGTCAGTCTTGGTCCCGCCGCACCGCCCCTGCTGGAGCAATACGTTTGGGTGATGGACTTTCCATTCGTTACAGGCCGCGGCGTCCGCGGGGGACAAACTGCGGCAACACATGAACGAAGCCCGCTAGTATCACAGATACCAGCGGGCCACGCAAGACAAATTTTAAGGCTTAGATGACCTGTGCTTGTTGCACAACACGGGTCACGGTCCAGGCCTTCGTCTTCGAGATCGGGCGACCTTCCGTGATCTCGACCGTGTCACCGGCTTTGACCTGGTTGGTCTCGTCGTGCGCGTGGTACTTGTTCGAGCGCACGATGATCTTGCCGTACAGCGGGTGCTTCACGTGACGCTCGATCAGTACGGTCACCGTCTTGTCCATCTTGTCGGACACGACTTTGCCGACCAGCGTACGCTTCAGCGCCGTTTTAGTGGTGTCGTTCATTTGGCTTCCTTCGAGTTCATCACAGTCTTCACACGCGCGATGTCGCGACGTACTTTCTTGAGCTGCGCGGTGTTGCCCAGCTGCTGGGTAGCGATTTGCATGCGCAGGCCGAACTGGGCCTTCAGCAGCTCATTCAGCTCCTTTTGCAGCGCTTCCTGGTCCTTGCCGCGGAGTTCCGATGCTTTCATATTCAACTCCTGTTATTGGCCGACTTGACGGACCACGAAAGTGGTCGCCAGCGGCAGTTTGGCAGCGGCCAGGCGGAACGCTTCGCGCGCCAGTTCTTCTGCGACGCCATCCATCTCGTACAGGACTTTGCCTGGCTGGATTTCAGCGACGTAGTACTCCGGGTTACCCTTGCCGTTACCCATACGGACTTCGGCCGGCTTGTTCGAAATCGGCTTGTCCGGGAAGATACGGATCCAGATACGGCCGCCACGCTTGATGTGACGGGTCATGGCGCGACGTGCCGCTTCGATCTGGCGTGCGGTGATACGGCCACGGGCAACTGCCTTCAGGCCGAACTCGCCGAACGAGACCGCGGTGCCGCGGGTGTGCGAAATGCCGGTGTTACGGCCTTTCTGCTCTTTACGATACTTCCTGCGCGATGGTTGCAGCATGCTTATTCTCCTGCTTTCTCAGCTGGCGCAGCGGCGGCCGGGGCGGCAGGCTTCACAGCCGGACGTGCACGGACGGTTGGTGCTGCAGTGCCAGGACGTGCGCCGCCAGCCGGACGTGGGCCGCGCGACGGCTTGCCGTCGTCGCGACGCGGGCCGCGTGGCTTCTTCTCATCCGGCGGGGTGTCGATGACTGGAGCTTCGCCGGTGACCGAACGGTCGCCCTTGTAGACCCAGACCTTGACGCCGATGATGCCGTAGGTGGTCGATGCTTCGCTGGTGCCGTAGTCGATATCGGCGCGCAGGGTGTGCAGAGGCACACGGCCTTCGCGGTACCATTCGGTACGTGCGATCTCGATGCCGTTCAGGCGGCCCGACGACATGATCTTGATGCCGACAGCGCCCAGGCGCATGGCGTTCTGCATCGCGCGCTTCATTGCGCGACGGAACATGATGCGCTTTTCGAGCTGCTGCGAGATCGAGTCGGCGATCAGCTGCGAATCGATCTCAGGCTTGCGGATCTCTTCGATATTGACGTGCACAGGCACGCCCATGATCTTCGCCAGCGAAGTCTTCAGCACTTCGATGTCTTCGCCCTTCTTGCCGATCACGACACCAGGACGCGACGAGTAGATGGTGAAGCGCGCGTTCTTGGCAGGACGCTCGATGACGATGCGGCCGACCGAAGCGTTCTTCAGCTTCTTCTTCAGGAAAGCGCGAGCTTCCAGGTCTTCCTTCAGCATGTCGGCGAAGTTGCCGTTGCCAGCGTACCAGCGCGATGCCCAGTTACGGGTGACCGCCAGGCGGAAGCCGGTTGGGTGGATTTTCTGACCCATTCTGTGACCCCTTAGTTACCGACAGTCACGTAAATGTGACAGGATTGTTTAGAAATGCGATCACCGCGGCCTTTGGCGCGAGCCGTAAAGCGCTTCAGGATCGGGCCCTTTTCAACGTAGATCTGCACGACCTTCAGTTCGTCGATGTCCGCGCCATCGTTGTGTTCCGCGTTGGCGATTGCCGACTCGAGAACCTTCTTGATGATGGTCGCGCCCTTCTTCGGGCTGAACTGCAGAATGTTGAGTGCTGCGTCAACTTTCTTGCCGCGGATCAGGTCAGCAACGAGGCGGCCTTTCTGTTCCGACAGGCGAACGCCTTTGAGGATTGCTTTAGTTTCCATTATCGTTTCGCCTTCTTGTCAGCAGCGTGGCCCTTGAACGTACGGGTCAGCGCGAATTCGCCGAGCTTGTGGCCGACCATGTTCTCCGACACGTACACCGGCACGTGGACCTTGCCGTTGTGCACGGCAATGGTCAGACCGATGAAGTCAGGAGAGATCGTCGAGCGGCGCGACCAGGTTTTGACTGGCTTCTTGTCTTTGGTCGCTTGCGCGGCTTCGACTTTTTTCACCAGGTGGGCGTCAATGAACGGCCCTTTTTTCAATGAACGAGTCATGTTTTATCCCTTATTTCTTGCCGCGGCGCGAGACGATCATCGACGAAGTGCGCTTGTTCGAACGCGTCTTCTTGCCCTTGGTCTGCTGGCCCCATGGCGACACCGGATGGCGACCTGCCGCCGTCTTGCCCTCACCACCACCGTGCGGGTGATCGACCGGGTTCATGACGACACCGCGGACGGTCGGACGCACACCGCGCCAACGCATCGCACCGGCTTTACCGATCTTGCGCAGGCTGTGTTCGGCGTTGCCGACTTCACCCACGGTTGCACGGCACTCGATGTGCACGCGACGGACTTCACCCGAGCGCAGGCGAACCTGGGCGTAGGTGCCTTCGCGGGCCATCAGGACGACAGCGGCGCCGGCGGTGCGGGCCATCTGTGCGCCTTTGCCAGGCAGCATTTCGACGCAGTGCATCACGGTACCGACCGGGATGTTGCGGATCGGCAGGCAGTTACCGGCCTTGATCGGCGCTTCCGAACCGTTCATCAGGGTATCGCCGACAGCGACGCCTTTCGGAGCGATGATGTACGCACGGGCGCCGTCCGCGTAGCACAGCAGAGCGATGTGCGCGGTACGGTTCGGGTCGTATTCGATACGCTCGACCTTGGCAGGGATACCATCCTTCTGGCGCTTGAAGTCGACCAGACGGTAGTGCTGCTTGTGGCCACCGCCGATGTGACGGGTGGTGATGTGACCGTTGTTGTTACGGCCAGCAGTCTTCGATTTCTTCTCAACCAGGGCTGCGAGCGGACGGCCTTTGTACAGGCCTTCGGTCACAACTTTCACCATGCCGCGACGGCCTGGGGAGGTTGGCTTCATCTTAACGAGTGCCATTATTTAGCCTCCTCGACAAAATTGATTTCCTGACCCGGCTTGAGGGCCACGAAAGCGCGCTTGGTGTGGTTGCGACGACCGGTGAAACGGCCCGAACGCTTGACCTTGCCTTCGCGGTTGACGGTTTGCACCGATTCCACTTCGACCTTGAACAGCAGTTCAACGGCCGCCTTGATTTCTGGCTTGGTTGCATCCGGCAGAACCTTGAACACGATCTGTTCGTTCTTTTCAGCGACGAAGGTCGCCTTTTCGGAAATGACCGGAGCCAGCAGCACCTTCATCAGGCGCTCTTCGCTGAATTTGATTGCGGCGCTCATGCGTACATCTCCTCGATCTTGGCCAGTGCTGCTTTGGTGACCAGGACTTTTTTGTAGAACACCAGCGACATCGGGTCAGCTGCTTTCGGCTCGACGACGAGCACGTGCGGCAGGTTGCGCGATGCCAGTTCCAGGTTCTCTTCGATGGTGTCGGTGATCACCAGGACCGATTCCAGGCCCATGCCCTGCAGTTTTTGCTGCAGCAGCTTGGTCTTTGGCGCTTCGATCGACAGGTTTTCGATAACGACCAGACGGCCTTCACGGGCCAGCTGCGAGAAGATCGAGCAGATACCTGCACGGAACATCTTCTTGTTGACCTTGTGGGTGAAGTTCTCGTCAGGCGAGTTCGGGAAGATGCGACCACCGCCGCGCCACAGAGGCGACGACGACATACCAGCACGAGCGCGGCCGGTGCCTTTTTGGCGCCATGGCTTCTTCGTGGTGTGGCTGACTTCTTCACGGTCTTTCTGCTTGCGGTTGCCGCTGCGCGCGTTGGCGGCGTAGGCGACCACGACCTGGTGGATCAGGGCTTCGTTGTATTCACGGCCGAACACGGTGTCGGCAGCTGCAACGCCGGCGCCAGCTTGACCTTGCTCATTCAGGAGCTGGAGTTCCATACTTAGGCTCCTTTCTTGGCTTTGGTTTTGACAGCCGGCTTGACGATCACTTGGCCGTTCTTGGCGCCAGGAACGGCACCCTTCACGAGCAGCAGTTGACGGTCAGCGTCGATGCGTGCGATTTCCAGGTTCTGGGTGGTGACGGTAACGTCGCCCATGTGACCGGTCATGCGCTTGCCTGGGAACACGCGGCCCGGATCCTGCGCCATACCGATGGAGCCAGGAACGTTGTGCGAACGCGAGTTACCGTGGGTCTGACGACCCGAGGCGAAGTTGTGACGCTTGATGGTACCGGCGTAGCCCTTACCGATCGAGGTGCCTTGCACGTCGATTTTCTGGCCCACTTCGAACATCGAAGCATTGATGGTGTCGCCGGCTTTGAGTTCAGCGGCTTTTGCGGAATCGATGATGAATTCACGCAGCATCGTGCCAGCTTCCACGCCAGCTTTGGCGTAGTGACCGGCGGCGGCCTTGTTCACGCGCGAGGCGCGACGTTGACCGAAGACGACCTGAACTGCAGTGTAGCCATCAGTTTCAGGGGTTTTGACTTGCGCAACACGGTTGTTGGACACGTCCAGCACAGTGACAGGGATCGAATCGCCGTCATCCGTGAAGATACGCATCATGCCAACCTTGCGACCGAGGAGGCCCAGGCTCATTTTTTCTCCATTCCCACCTACGATTGGGCGGGGCTAATTAGTACTACTAAAAAAGTACGGGCTGAAAAAGACGTGCCCATACCGAAGCCGGCTAGTATAGCGTGCAAACGGCAACGGCGCAACAGGAGAAATCGAGGTGTACTCGGCCTGTTGCGTTTTCCGCAGTGTCCTGGAGAGAGCGAGGAATCTGACCTAGCTGGTCAGCACAGAAAAGGTGCATCACACACTTTTTCTCTGCAAGCCTTGGGGCTTGCGATCTGGAAGTCTGGTGGGCGGTGCAGGATTCGAACCTGCGACCCCTTGGATGTCGACCAAGTATTCTAACCAGCTGAACTAACCGCCCGGGGAGCCGCATTATACGTGCGGCTTTCCGGTTTTTGCAATAGCTGTGTTGTGCAATCGTGCAAACAGGTTTTTCCGGCGCCAGGATCCCCGAGCGTCCCGTACAGACATTGTGAAATCCCACACATGTACAATTGGACAATTAACGCCTATATTGGCAGGTGGCCGGCGCCGGCCCTCACCATCCTCTTACTTACAAGGAGTACGTATGGCAATCAGTCTGCAGAAAGGCGGCAACGTCAACCTGAGCAAGGAAGCGCCCGGCTTGACCAAGGTGATCATCGGCCTGGGCTGGGATCCGCGTTCCACCGACGGCGCCGCCTTCGACCTGGACGGCAGCGCCTTCCTGCTGAAGGCGGATGCCAAGGTCCGCGGCGACAGCGACTTCATCTTCTATAACAACCTGAAATCGAGCGACGGCTCGGTGGAGCACGCCGGCGACAACACCACCGGCCAGGGCGCGGGCGACGACGAGAAGATCATGGTCGACCTGGCGCGCGTGCCGGCCGACATCGACAAGGTCTCGTTCTGCGTGACCATCCATGACGCCGACGCGCGCCGCCAGAACTTCGGCATGGTGGCCAAGGCCTATATCCGCTGCCTGAATGCCGCCGGCGAAGCGGAGATCGCGCGCTACGACCTGTCCGAGGACAGCTCGACGGAAACGGCCATGATCTTCGGCGAACTGTACCGCCACGGCGGCGAATGGAAGTTCCGCGCCGTCGGCCAGGGCTTCAAGGGCGGCCTGGGTCCGCTGGCGCGCTCCTTCGGCGTCAACGTCTGAGCATATAGAGAGAGCGCCCACGCCGCCTGCATTCCCGCGCCCGCCTCGTGCGGGCGCACGTCCACCTGTCTTGAAAGAATTCATGCGCGTCTGGTACAACAGGACGTTTTCGTCCGTCTACGCCGCCATCCGGCTGATCCGCGCAGCCGACACCGCCGGCCGCTTCACCATCATCCACAGCAATGCCAACCGCCACACGGCGGCGGCGCGCCTGGCCCATGAATTCCACGGCGAGCCGACCGGGCTCGAACCGGCCGCCTACGTCGACTGGTGCCTGGAGTTCTGCCGCAAGCAGCGCATCGACATCTTCGTGCCGGGCCGCGAGGCCACCACGCTGGCGGCCCACCACGCGCGCTTCCTGGAAATCGGTACGCGCGTGCTGAGCGCGGCCACGCCCCAGAAACTGCAGCTCATCCACGACAAGGCCGGCTTCTATGCGGAGACGCACTTGCCGCAGGCGCCGGTGGCCGAGTTCCGCCGCTTCGAGGACCTCGCCGGCTTCGACGCCGCCTGGGCCGAACTGCGCCCGCGCCACGCCAAGCTGTGCATCAAGCCTTCGCGCGGCATTTACGGCATCGGCTTCGCCATCGTCGACGAGGAGCGCAGCGCCGCCGCCCTGCTGCTGGGCGGCGTCGAGTACCACATCGGCTACCAGGACCTGCGCCGCGGCCTGGGCGAACTCGGCGAGTTCCGCACCATGCTGCTGATGGAATACCTCGAGGGTAGCGAATACAGCGTCGATTGCGTGGGCGACCAGGGCCGCCTGGTGGCGGCGGTGGCGCGCCGCAAGCTGGCGCAGGCCGGCAGCGGCCAGCTGATCGACATGCGTCCGGAAATCATCGAGGCGACCACCAAGCTGGCCGCCGACTATGGCCTGAACGGCATCTTCAACGTGCAGTTCCGCGAGGCTGCGGGCAAGCCACGCCTGCTGGAGATCAACCCGCGCATGTCGGGCGGGATCGGCATGGCCTGCGCCGCCGGGCCGAACCTGCCGTGGATCGCCCTGAAGGGCTTCGCCGACGGCTTCGACACGGTCGAAGTGCCGGAAGTCGCCAACGGCATGCGCGTCGCCGAGATCGCCGAAGCCGTGGAGCTGCCATGAACGCCAAGTCGGACGCAGCCCAGCTGCTCCGGCGCAGCGTGGCGCTGCCGACCGGGACGCTCGAAGTCACGCTGGCGGACGGCGCCGACGAGCTCGAGTCCCTGCTCGGCTTCGCGGCGCGCGCCAACGCCAAGCGCGGCTTCCTGTTCCTGAGCAAGGTGCTGGGCAAGCACTGGCCGGTGAAGCCCGCCGACATGATCGCCGTCCACGACCGGATCGCCGCCACCGTCCCGGCGGCCGATGGCCCGGTGGTCTTCATCGCGATGGCCGAAACCGCGATCGGCCTGGGCCAGGGCGTGTTCGAAGCCTGGCTGCGCGCGCATCCCGGGCGCGAGGCGCTGTTCGTCCACACCACGCGCTACCGCGTCGGCACCGGCCCCCTGATCGAATTCGAGGAGGCGCACAGCCACGCGCCGCGCCAGTTCCTGCACCTGCCGGAAGATCCGGCCCTGCGCGCCCTGCTGCTGCAGGCCGGCACCCTGGTGCTGGTGGACGACGAGGCCAGCACCGGCAACACCTTCCTCAACTTGAGCGAGGCCTGCCGCCGCCTGAACCCGGGCATCGCGCGCGTGCACCTGGCGACCATCACCAACTTCATGGGAGCGGAAGCCACCGCCGGCCTGTCGGCCCGCTTCGGCCTGCCGGTGACGATGGGTGCGCTGGTGAGCGGGGAGTACCGTTTCACGCCTGGCGACTACGTGGCCCCGGCCACCCCGGCCCAGCGTTTCGACCCGGACGCGGACCGCGGCGCCAGCATGTGCTTCGGCCGCCTGGGCCTGCAGCGGGCCTTGCGTACGCCCGCGGCGCTGGCGGATCGCCTGGCCCCGGGCTTCGCTCCCGGCGCGAAAGTGGCGGTGCTGGGCACCGGTGAATTCATGCACGCCGCCCTGCTGCTCGGCCGCGAGCTGGAAGCGCGCGGCGTCGACGTCCGAGTGCAGTCGACCACGCGCTCACCGATCCTCAGCTGGGGCGCTGTCGGCCACGCGCTCGCCTTCCCCGACAACTACGGTGAAGGCATCGCCAACTTCATCTACAACATCGCGCCCGGCCAGTATGACCACGTGCTGGTCTGCCACGAGACCGCGCCGAATGCCGCGCTGCGCGAGCTCGCCGGCCAGCTCGGCGCGCGCCTGTTCCACTTCCAGTCCGAGGCTAAAGTTGAAGAAGTTCCTGTTCGCTGACCTGGACGATACGCTGTTCCAGACTTTCGAGAAGTGCGCCGCCGCGGAGGCGCTCGAGCCGGCCGCCTATTACAAGGACGGCAGCATCTGCTCGTACACCACGCGCGCCCAGCGCGCCTTTCTCAGCTTCGTGCAGGACGGGATGACCGTGATCCCGACCACGGCGCGCGACCATGACGGCCTGCGCCGCGTGCACCTGCCCTTCGACAGCTACGCCATCATCAACTACGGCGGCGTGGTGCTGGAGCCGGGCGGCAGCGCCGACCGCGCCTGGCTGGAAGGGATGCGCACGGCCATGCATGCGGCCCTGCCCGGCCTGCATGAGCTGACCCGTCACATCGACGACTACGCCGCGCGTACCGGCTTCGGCGGCCGCGCCCGCATGATCGAGGATTTCGCCACGCCCTTCTTCCTGGTCGTGAAGGATCCGGACAAGCGCCACGAGCGCCTGGCGCCGATCGAGGCTGAGGTCGTGCGGCCCTGGATCGCGGACGGCCGGCGCGACTACGTCGTTCACCGTAACGGCAACAACCTGGCGATCCTGCCGAAGGCGCTCGACAAGGCCAATGCCGTGGCCCACGTCACGGCGCTGTTGCGCGCCGCGCACGGCGATGTCGTCACCTTCGGCATGGGCGACAGCCGCTCGGACGCGCGCTTCATGGCGGCCTGCGACTACGCCATCGTCCCGCGCGCCACCCAGCTGGCGCGCCTGACCGTGGAGGCCCTGTGAGCTTCCCGGGCAGCTACCGCGAAGGCGAAGTGCACTTCCTGCTGACCCGCCTGCAGGCCCAGGAATTCACCGACGTCGCGGACAAGGAGCGCCTGATCCAGTCGGGCCGGCGCCACTACAGCCAGATGCTGTCGCCCGAATCAGTCCCCTCGGCACGCTACCTGGGCGTGTTCGAGGACGCCTGCCGCGCCAACAATGCGCGCATGGCGGCCGACTGCCTGCGGCTGGCGGCGCTCATCGACGCACGGCGCAGCGGCCCCATCACGCTGGTGTCGCTGGCACGCGCCGGCACGCCGGTGGGCGTGGTGCTGGCACGCCTGCTGCGCGAGGTCTTTCAGCGCGAGGCGGTACATTATTCGGTGTCGATCGTGCGCGACCGCGGCATCGATGCGGCGGCGCTGCGCCACATCCTGGCCAGCGGCCACGCGCCGGAATCGATCGTGTTCGCCGACGGCTGGACCGGCAAGGGCGTCATCGCACGCGAGCTGGCGCTGTCGGTGTCCGCCTTCAACGCCACGCAGTCGGTCAACATCGACAACGGCCTGTACGTGCTGTCGGACCTGGCCGGCGCGGCCGCCTGCGCGGCCTCCGGCGACGACTACCTGATCCCGTCGAGCATCCTGAATGCGACGGTGTCGGGACTGGTCAGCCGCACGGTGCTGGACGAACGGATCGGTCCCGAGGACTTCCACGGCTGCGTCTACTACGGAGAATTCGCCGGGTTCGCCGAAGCCGACCAGTCGCAGCGCTTCGCCGACGCGCTGGTGGCGCTGGCGCTGGCGCTGGCGGACGGCGGCCTTCCGCCTGCCGCGCCGCTCGACGCGCAGGCGGCCGCGGAACGCTCGCGCAGCTACCTCGCCGGCGCGATGGCGCGCTACGGCATCCTTGACGTCAATCTCATCAAGCCCGGCATCGGCGAGGCGACCCGGGTGCTGCTGCGCCGCGTGCCGCGCCTGCTGGTACTGCGCCGTCCGGGTACGCCGGATGTCAGGCACCTTGAAGTGCTGGCCGAAGAAAAACAGGTGCCGGTCGCGATCGACCCGGCCCTGCCCTACCACGCGGTTTCCCTGATCAGGAGTGCATCGGATGCTTAAGTTGGCAAATAAGTCTATGGGCGCGTCGCTGTACGTGCCTGCCAATCACAAGGACCTGGTACAGATCGCAAACGGCGACAAGCTGCCGGGCGCTCGCTCGCTCATCTTCTGCACGGAAGATGCCATCGCCGACCGTGAACTGAGCTGGTCGCTGTTCAACCTGTCCGTGGTGCTGGCGAACATGCGCAGCGAGGTCGCGGCCGAGCGCTTCGTCCGGGTGCGCAACCCGGACGTGATGGCGCGGGTACTGGCCATGCCGGGCGTCGAGAAGCTGACCGGCTTCGTGCTGCCGAAGATCACGCGGCACAATTTCGAGACCTATTTCCGCCTGGTGCGCGACACGGACCACGTCCTGATGCCGACGCTGGAGACGGCGGAAGTCTTCAGCGACAGCGAGATGCAGCAGCTGCGCGCCGTGTTCGAAGCGGCGGGCGTGCGCCACCGCATCCTGGCGCTGCGCATCGGCGGCAATGACCTGCTTGCCCTGCTGGGCCTGCGCCGGCCGCGCGGCATGACGATCTACCGCACGCCGCTGGGCCCGGTCATCGCACGCCTGGTAACGACCTTCCGTCCCTGGGGCTTCGCCCTGACCGCCCCGGTATTCGAATACCTCGACCTGCCGGCGCTGCTCGACCAGGAAGTACTGGAAGATCTCGCCCACGGCATGGTCGGGAAGACCGCGATCCACCCGACCCAGATCGGCCCGATCGAGCAGCACTACCAGGTGCGCCCGCAAGACCTCGCAGTGGCTCGCGCCATCCTCGACGAGGCCAGCCCCGCCGTGTTCCGCATGGACGACGCCATGTGCGAAGTGGCCACGCACCGCGCCTGGGCCGAACGCCTGGTGGAGCAGTCGCACCGTTTCGGCTCGACATCGATGGAAGGAGAACCCTCATGAACCTGTTTTCGCGTGGCCAGAAGGGCAAGCTGGCAGACCTCGGCACCGGCAGCGCCTTCACCGTCGAGCTGGACATCCAGGCGCCCGGCATGTCGGTCGACGTGTCCTGCTTCGGGCTGGATGCGGCGGACCGCCTGTCGGACGAGCGCTACATGGTGTTCTACAACCAGCTGGCCAGCCCGGAAGGCGCGGTGCGCCTGGAGCTGGCAGGATCGGGCGCGCGCTTCGCGGTGAACCTCGACCAGCTGCCGGCGACGATCGCCAAGCTGGTCTTCGTCGCCGCGATCGACGGCACGCAAACCATGCGCGCGCTCGGCGCCTGCGCCCTGAACCTCGGCAGCGCGCTGCGCTTCCCCTGGTCGGGCGCGGACTTCGGCGACGAGAAGGCAGTCATCGTGGCGGAGCTGTACCGGCGCGACGGCTCCTGGCGTTTCGGCGCGGTCGGACAAGGTTTCAATGGCGGGCTGGCGGCGCTGCTGGCGCATTTCGGCGGAACCGAGGCGGCGCCGGCCCCTGCCCCGGCCCCCGCCCCTGCACCTGTCCCGAAAGTCTCGCTGTCGAAAGTTACGCTGGAAAAGCGCGGCGACAAGGTCTCGCTCGACAAGCGTGCCGGCCGCGGCTTCGGCCGCATCCATGTGAACCTGAACTGGAACCAGTCGGCCACCGCCGCCCCGCCGCAGCCGAAGGCCGGTTTCTTCGACAAGCTGATCGGTGGCGGCGCCGGCCGCAAGGGCCGCGGCGGCATCGACCTCGACCTCGGCTGCATGTACGAGCTGGCCGATGGCCGGCGCGGACTGGTGCAGGCGCTCGGCAATGCCTGGGGCGACTTCGAACGCGAACCCTTCATCCGCCTGGACGCCGACGACCGCACCGGCGCAGTCAGCGGCGGCGAGAATCTGTACCTCAACGGCGAGCGCTTCGACCAGATCCGCCGCGCCCTGATCTTCTCCTTCATCTACGAAGGCGTGCCGAATTGGGCGGCGACCGACGGCGTGGTGACGATCGCCGCGCCGGACCAGGCGCCGATCGAGGTCCGCCTGGACGGCGGCGGCAACCAGATGATGTGCGCGATCGCCCTGATCGAGAACCGGGGCGGCAGCCTGCAGGTCACCAAGCTGGCCGAGTACTTCCAGCAGCAGGGCGGCACCAGCGCGCACGAGCTGATGGACCGCCACTTCGGCTTCGGGCTGCGCTGGAAGACCGGGTCGAAAGGCTGAGACCTGCCAGGCGCCATGCCAACAGGCACAAGCCTGCGGCCAGCAGCATGAAGGACCGTGGTTCCGGCACGGCCGACACGAAGGAGCGCGTGTAGTCGGTGCCGGTTAGCGAGCTCAGCGAATAGTCGCTGATCGCCTTCCCGCCGGCACTTGCTTCCAGAATGCCGGCCCACTGTGCGCTCAGCATCGCCTCGTGGCCGCCATATCCGGCCGCATAGCCGCTGGTCCATGCGGTATGGCCGAAGCGCACCGGCTCGCCCCACACGAAATCCGCCGTCATCGTCAGGTAGCGGTCCTCGAAAGGGGTGTCCCATTGCCTGATGCCATTCACATCGTTGAGGTAGGTCCGCTTGACGTGTCCGGAAAAGTCGCCTGCATTGATGTCTTCCGACACTGACCCCGAGGCGTCGTTGACATAGCCAAGCAAGCTGGTGCCCACGCTGAGCTGCGCACCTTCGCCGGCAAACACGGTCATCCGTCCTTCGTAGTGGAAGCTGATCGTGATCCGTCCGGGCTGGCCCAGGAGGTCGGGGCGCGACAGCGTGATCTCGTCCGCGAAGCCGCTGTTGATGTAATGGTTGACGATGCCCCCCTCGGCGGAGCTCACCAGGGCGCTGGCGCTGGCCGTCCCGAAGCCCGCATCGGCAGCGACGATCGCCGAATGCGGCCCGTCCCACCAGGCCAGTACCGCGCGCGTCGGCTCGCTGCGCGACTCTGGCCTCAGGATGCGGCTGTCGCTGCCCTGTGGCATGTCATAGGCGTATGCCGCCCATACCCCCGTGCCTTCCGCCTGCGCCGGGCTGCCCGCCAGTGCCGCGATGAACAGGATGGCAGTAATGATCACTGACCTCATGCTTTCCTCCATTGCGTCATGCGCCCGGGACGGGCAGAAGACCAGCGTATCAGGCTGGGATGCCGGCGCAAGGGCCGCACGACGCACTGTGGCGCATGGCCGACGCCCCGGCAGCGGCGCCCCGCTTATCCGGCAAAACCGCCCATTCGCAACGCGCAACACAAGCTTCGTCGGAAAGGCCTCGGCAAGCCTCTGCGCCGGCCTTATAGTCCGGTGATCGACCATCCACCGGCCCTACCATGCTTCAGATCAGCCACCTGGCAAAAACCTACCCCAACGGGGTACGCGCCCTGCACGACATCAACCTGACGATCGGCACCGGCATCTTCGGCCTGCTCGGCCCGAACGGGGCCGGCAAGTCCAGCCTGATGCGCACCATCGCGACCCTGCAGGACGCCGACAGTGGCAGCATCCGCTTCGACGGTGTCGACATCGCGGCCGATCCCGGCTTCCTGCGGGCCCGGCTCGGCTACCTGCCGCAGGACTTCGGCGTGTACCCGAAGATTTCCGCCGCGGACCTGCTCGACCACATGGCGGTGTTGAAGGGCATGACCTCGGCCGCGCAGCGCAAGGAACAGGTCGATGCCCTGCTGCAGCTGACTAATCTCTACGAGCAGCGCCGGCGCGCGGTCAGCAGCTTTTCGGGCGGCATGCGGCAGCGCTTCGGCATCGCCCAGGCCTTGCTGGGCGACCCGCGCCTGATCGTGGTCGACGAACCGACCGCGGGCCTCGATCCGCAGGAACGTCACCGCTTCCACGACCTGCTCAGCGAGATCGGCGAGAGCATCGTCATCCTGCTGTCGACCCACATCGTCGACGACGTGCTCGACCTGTGCCGGGACATGGCCATCCTGGCGGCCGGCACGGTGCGGCGCCGGGGCGTGCCCGCCGACCTGGTCGCCCAGCTGGACGGCCGGGTATGGGAACGCTTCCTCGCCCGCGCCGAGCTGCCGGCCTGCCGGGCGCGGCACAAGTTGATCTCGTCGCGGCTGCTGGCGGGCCGCCTGCGCGTGCGGGTGCTGGCGGACGGCTGCCCCGATGCCGGCTTCACGCCGGCCACGCCGGACCTGGAAGACGTGTATTTCTCGGTGCTGAACGAGGTGGCCGACGCGGGCAGGCCGGCATGAAACAGCTGCTCCTGCTGATCGGCTTCGAATGGCGCTTCCACACGCGCCAGAACGGCTTCCGCTTCGCCGTGCTGTGCTTCGCCGCCCTGGGCGCCTTCGTCCACGGACGCCTGGGCGGCAGCGCCAACGTCAACCTCAATGCGCCCTACATGATCGCGTATGGATTGGCGATGCTGTCGCTGCTGTCGGTGTTCGCCGCCATGGTGTTCTGCGCCAGCGCCATGTTGCGCGACACCGACTACCGGATGGCTGAACTCGTCTGTGCAAGCCCGGTCGGCAAGCGCCATCTCCTGCTGGCCCGCTTCGGCGGTGCCTTCGCCGCCAGCCTGGCGGCGGTGTGCGCACTGGCGCTCGGCATGTTCGGCGCCAGCTTCCTGCCGCTGGAAGCCGGCCAGCAGCTCGGGCCGCGCCTGCCCGGCCACTACCTGCTGCCCCTTGCGCTCATCGTCGTGCCCAACGTCGCGCTGGCGGCGGCCGTCCTGTTCAGCGTGGCCGCCTTCACCCGCAACATGATCGCCACCTATGCCGCGGCACTGTTCCTGTATGCCTTGTACTGGACCGGCGCGATCGTGGGAGGCTCGCCGCTGCTGGCGCAGGCCAGTCCGCCGACCGCCGAGGGCATGGCCCTGGCGGCCCTGCTGGATCCTTTCGGTATCTCGGCCGTGATGCAACAGGGCATGCACTGGAACGCCGCCGAAAAGAACAGCCGGCTGATCGCACTGGCAGGGGCGCTCCTCGCCAACCGCCTGCTGGTGCTCGGGGCGGCGCTGGCGATCCTGGCGCTGGCCTACCGCCGCTACCGGCTCACGCCCGCCGCAGCCGCGCGTACCGGGGCGCAGGCCATGGAGTTGCCTGCCGCCGGCCCGCGACCCCGCGCGCGCTACCTGCCGGTGGCGGTGCGACCCTCCCAGTGGCGGAACTTGCTCGCGCTTGCCCGTCTCGAGCTGGGTGTCGTGCTGAAAGGCTGGCCCTTCATTGCGATGATGCTGGCCTGGACCTTCCTCGTGGCCAATGCGCTGTTCGAGGCGATCGACAACGCCGACGGCGGGGCACGCGCCCTGGCCCATACCAGCCTGCTGCTGAACGGGTTCCAGTTCCAGATGCTTCCCATGTTCGGGACGCTCCTGATCATTTTCTTCAGCGGCGAACTGGCCTGGCGCGAGCGCAGCCTGCGCATGGACGGCCTGCTGGACTGCACGCCGGTCTCCAGCGCCGCCATGTTCGGCGCCAAGCTGCTGGCGCTGGCCTGCCTGCCGCTGTTGATGATCGCGCTCGCGATCGCCTGCTCGCTCGCGTTCCAGCTCGCCACGGGCTATCCCGTGCCGGGCACCGGCGTCCGGCTGTATCTGTCGCTGTTCTATTACGCCGGCCTGCCGCTGGTGCTGACCGCGGTCCTGGCCCTGTTCTTCCAGGCGCTGGTGCCCAACAAGTATGCCGCCATGCTGCTGGCCGGCGCCTGCACCCTGGCCGCGGCGGACATCGGCGCCGCGCTGGGCATCGAGCACCCCATGCTGCGCTACGCGCGCGCGCCCGCGCTGTTCCATTCGGAGATAGGCGGCTACGGCGGTTCCGCGACCGCCTTCCATTGGTACATGGCCTACTGGAGCGCGCTGGCGGCCCTGCTGGCAATGGCCGGCCTGGTCCTGTGGAAGCGCGGCATGCAGCGCAGCCGGGCACGCACCACGGCAGCGGCCAGCCCCGGCATGCGGATCGCGGCAGCATGCTGCACGTTGGCGCTGTGCGCGCTCGGCGGCCATATCTACGTCCAGACCAATGTCAGGGCGGATTACGCGAGTACCGAAGACCGCATCGCATGGAGTGCCGAGTACGAGCGGCGCTATGCCCGCTACCGCCACCTGCCGCAAGCACGGGTCGAGGCGGTGCGCACCGAGGTCGCGCTCTACCCCGCCGCCGCCCACTTCCTCATCAAGGGGCAGTACCGGCTGCGCAACCGCAGCGGCAGGCCCATCGCGGAACTGCTGGTGGCCTCGAGCCGCCATGCCGACACCCGCGCCATGGTGCTGGACGGGGCACGCATCGTGCGCCACGACGCGCGCTTCGGCCAGACCCTGTACCGCTTCGAGCCGGCCCTCCAGCCCGGCCGGGAGGCGACGATGCGCTTCGAGATCGCGGCGCGGCCGCCGGCCTTCGCCGACATGCCGGCCACCCTGTCGGTGGGCGCCGACGCGACGGTCCTGTTCGCGCCCGGCCTGCTGCCGGCGATCGGCTACCTGCCCCGCTTCGAGCTCGACGATCCGGCCGAGCGGATCCGCCGCGGACTGGCGCCGCAGGGGCCGGCGCCGCGCGTCGAAAGCGAGCTCGCGGCCGGCGAGACCAGGCTGCGCGAAGGCGAAGACTGGCGCAGCTTCGACACCCTCATCTCCACCGACGCCGACCAGACCGCATTCGCGCCGGGACGGCTGCTCGCCACCTGGCAAACCGGCGCACGCCGCCATTACCATTACCGTACCGACGGCCCGGTGCGCGACGTCGCAGGCTTCTACTCGGGACGCTACCGCAGCAACCGCACCCGGCACGGCGGCGTGCAGGTCGAGATTTACCACCATCCCGGCCATGACGGCAACGTGGCCGCCATGCGCGCCGCGGCGCTGGCCTCGCTGGACTATTTCCAGCAGCATTTCGGGCCCTACCGGCAGGACCACCTGCGCATCGTCGAAGTGCCGGCAAGCGCGGGGCTGACCGGCTTCGCGATGCCGGGCCTGATCCTGATCGGCGAACAGGGCGGTTTCTTGGCGGACCTGCGCGCGCCGCGCTCGCGCAGCCAGGTGACGCGCCGCATCGCGCATGAAGTGGCGCACCAGTGGTGGGGCCACCAGCTCGCGCCGGCACAGGTCGCGGGCAGCCTGGTGCTGGTGGAAACCCTGACCAAGTATGCCGAGATGCGGGTGCTGGAACAGCTCCAGGGCAGGACCGCCCTGCGCGACCAGGTCGACTACGAGCTGGCCCGCTACCTGCGCGGCAGCGCGGACGAGGAAGGCCGCGAACTGCCCTTGTACCGGACGGCCCCGCACCAGTCCTACCTGATGTATTCGAAAGGCGCGGTCGTCATGCACGGCCTGACGGCATCGCTCGGCGCGGCGGCGATCGACGCCGCCTTGCGCGACCTGCTCGCGGCGCATGCCTACCCCGGCACGCCGGCCACCACGCTCGACCTGGTCGCGGCCCTGGTGCGCCGGGCGCCGGACCAGCGCGCGCTCATCGAGGAATCGTTCCAGCAAATTGCACGCTACGACCTGAAGGCCAGGCAGGCGCGCTACCGAAAAATGGAGGATGGCCGCTACCGCGTCACCCTGCAGCTGGAGGCGCGCAGGTTCTTGATCGACGAGCGCACCGGCAATGGGAGTGAGACCGGCCTGGAAGTGCCGCTGCAGGTCGGCATCTATGACCGTGACGCCGCGGAGGAAGGCGCCAGGACGCTCTACCTCGGCGCGCACCGGCTCGGCGCCGGGCAGTCCGAAGTGAGCGTCATTGTCGGGCAGGCGCCGGGGATGGTGGCCGTGGAGCCGGCCTTACGGCTAGTGGAACGCAACCGCCGGGACAATTTCACGGTGCCGGCGGGGGCGCCGGAAAATTAGCCCTCGCCAACGCCGACCCAGCCCCACGTCATCCGGCGGCCTGCGTGATGCGCGAGGCCAGCAGCTCCGGACGATCGAGGTAGAGCAGCACATAGCGCGGCACGCTGCGGCGCACCTGCCAGTGCAGCAGCGTGAGGCCGGCGTCCGGCTTCATGAGCAGCACGCAGTTCGGTTTGTCGATGGGCGTCACGAGCAAGGTATCGGCGCGGTGGATGCCGTGGCGCCGGCGCCAGCGGTCCGGCGCTTCCGCCAGCGCATCGATGCGCTCGATGGCCGCCAGGGGGATGCTGCCCTCGGTGCGCACGCCGACGCGCAGGTGCAGCACCCCGTCGGCCAGCACGTGGGCGCCGCCCTTGAGGTACCAGCGGTCGGCCAGCACCCACACGAAGGAATACAGGACCAGGATGGCGCCCAGTACGTGGATCGCCAGGCGGGCGTCCGCATCTTTCACCATCATGTTGATGACCACGACGTCAGCCGGCAGCTCGAGGAAGAGCGCGACCATGACGATGCCGACCGCGGTGCCGTAGGCGCCGCGCTGCAGATAGGTGAGCGCCAGGCCCTGCGGCCCGGGCGCCGGTGCGCGGCGGCGCAGCCAGTGCCCGAAACCGGTCCACATCAGGCGCTCGAGCCGGAACATGCCAAGCAGTTCCGGCGGCAGCAGTGCCGTGACGCGGCTGCGCCAGCCGGTCGCGCTGCGCAGGCGCTGCAGCGCGTCTGGCAGGTGCGCCAGGTCTTTCGCCGCCAGCAGGAACAGCGGCAGGATCCACGCGAGCTGGCGCAGCGCCGGTCCCATGTCCGCCGGCGCCGCCAGCCGCACCAGGATCAGCACGAATAAGACAAGGTAGGCGTAGCCGGCCAGCTGCAGCCAGGACGTGCGGCGCAGGTCGTGGGCGGCGGAATGGAAGCGGTCGAGGGCGGGCATGCGTTCATCTCATGGTTGTGATCGCTTCGATTACACCATGGCGACGACACCGGGGCAATGTCTGCGGCATAAAGCGCAAGCGCGCTTGCCCGCGCAGGTGCTTGCGGTAGCACAAGCCGGCCGGCGAAAGCGCGCTCGACAATGGGCTTTTGCACGGAGGGCTTATGTCGAATTTCGATCATCTTCCAGACGATGCCACGCGCCTGACGCCTGCCAGCCTGCGCGCGCATTTCACTGGGCACCCGACGCTGATCGGCTGGATTGCCCGTTCCGTGCTGCTGGTCCTGCTGCTGGGTGGGGCGCTGGTCATGGGCACCCTGCTTGGGCCAGTGGTGTATGCGCTCTTGAACTGAAGCCGCAATGACAAAGGCCGGGAATCCTTGCGAATCCCCGGCCTTTTCTGCCGTGGCGGATTGCTCCGCCTGCGGCTCATCAGCTTAATACAGGTATTACTGCAGCTTGATTTCGACGTCGACGCCAGCCGGCAGGTCGAGCTTCATCAGTGCGTCAACGGTCTTGTCGGTCGGATCCACGATGTCCATCAGACGCTGGTGCGTACGGATTTCGAACTGGTCGCGCGAGGTCTTGTTGACGTGCGGCGAACGCAGGATGTCGAAACGCTGGATGCGGGTCGGCAGCGGGACCGGGCCCTTGACGACTGCGCCGGTGCGCTTGGCGGTATCCACGATTTCCAGGGCCGACTGGTCGATCAGCTTGTAGTCGAAGGCTTTCAGGCGGATGCGGATTTTTTGGTTCGACATGCTATTTCCTTTAAAAGAACGTTCCGGCACGTGGCCGGCAATGTGTGAAAGGTCCTACGGTACTGCTCAAGTGGACCTCGGGAAGCCGTAGCGAGCGGCAGCAATGTTGTCCGAGAAGCGCAGCTGTACGAGTAGTACAGCGAGCATCGCAGGGCGACAGTGCAACGCGCAGTAGGCTTACCGAGGTCCACTTGAGAGGCGGGAGTATATCACTCTTCCCTCTCATAAAGATGGGGGCAGACTAAAAAGTCTGCCCCCATCTGTTGTCGCGGCGGGACAAGCCCGCTACTAGATCAGGCTAACCGAAATTAGGCCAGGATCTTTGCCACGACGCCGGCGCCGACGGTACGGCCGCCTTCGCGGATTGCGAAGCGCAGACCTTCTTCCATCGCGATCGGAGCGATCAGCTTGACGGTGATCGACACGTTGTCGCCTGGCATGACCATTTCTTTGTCTGCCGGCAGTTCGATCGAACCGGTCACGTCAGTCGTACGGAAGTAGAACTGCGGACGGTAGTTGTTGAAGAACGGGGTGTGACGGCCGCCTTCGTCTTTCGACAGGACGTAGATCTCACCGGTGAAGTGGTTGTGCGGCTTGATCGAGCCCGGCTTGGCCAGAACCTGGCCACGCTGGACGTCTTCACGCTTGGTGCCGCGCAGCAGCAGGCCGACGTTGTCGCCAGCTTGACCCTGGTCCAGCAGCTTGCGGAACATTTCCACGCCGGTGCAGGTGGTCTTCACGGTGTCGATGATACCGACGATCTCGATTTCTTCGCCGACCTTGATGATGCCGCGCTCGACACGACCGGTCACCACGGTACCGCGGCCCGAGATCGAGAACACGTCTTCCACCGGCATCAGGAAGGCGCCGTCGACGGCACGTTCCGGGGTCGGGATGTAGGTGTCCAGGGCTTCAGCCAGACGGATGATGCAGTCTTCGCCCATTTCGCCCGGCTGGCCTTCCAGCGCCATACGTGCCGAACCCTTGATGATTGGCAGGTCGTCGCCTGGGAACTCGTACTTCGAGAGGAGCTCGCGGACTTCCATTTCGACCAGTTCCAGCAGTTCTGCGTCGTCGACCAGGTCGCACTTGTTCAGGAACACGATGATGTACGGAACGCCAACCTGACGCGCCAGCAGGATGTGCTCGCGGGTCTGCGGCATCGGGCCGTCAGCGGCCGAGCACACCAGGATCGCGCCGTCCATCTGCGCGGCACCGGTAATCATGTTCTTGATGTAGTCGGCGTGGCCTGGGCAGTCAACGTGTGCGTAGTGACGGTTTTCGGTTTCGTACTCGACGTGCGCGGTGTTGATGGTGATGCCGCGTGCCTTTTCTTCCGGAGCCGCGTCGATCTGGTCGTAGGCCTTGGCTTCGCCGCCGAACTTCTTCGACAGGACAGTTGCGATTGCAGCCGTCAGGGTGGTTTTGCCGTGGTCAACGTGACCGATGGTGCCGACGTTGACGTGCGGCTTGGTCCGTTCGAATTTACCTTTTGCCATTTTTAGATCTTCCTTTAAATGAACTGATTGTCTATTTTTTTTGAAGGGGCAGGCCTCGCCTCCTGCCCCTGTATTACTGAATTACTTGGACTTCGCGGTGACGATGGCGTCGATCACGTGCTTCGGAGCTTCCGAATAGTGCTTGAATTCCATCGTGTAGGTCGCACGGCCCTGGGTCGCCGAACGCAGCGAGGTCGAGTAACCGAACATTTCCGACAGCGGGACTTCGGCCTTGATGATCTTGCCGCCGCCGCCCGGGATTTCGTCCATGCCCTGCACCATACCGCGGCGGGACGACAGGTCGCCCATCACGGAACCGGCGTAGTCTTCCGGCGTTTCCACTTCCACGGCCATCATCGGCTCGAGGATGACCGGCGACGCCTTGCGGCAGCCGTCCTTGAACGCCATCGAACCTGCCATGCGGAACGCGTTCTCGTTCGAGTCGACGTCGTGGTACGAACCGAAGGTCACGGTGACTTTCACGTCAACGACCGGATAGCCAGCCAGCACGCCGCTGGTCAGGGTCTCGCGCACACCCTTCTCGACTGCCGGGATGTATTCGCGAGGAATGACACCGCCCTTGATGGCGTCGACGAATTCGAAGCCCTTGCCCGGCTCTTGCGGCTCGATCGACAGGACAGCGTGGCCGTACTGGCCGCGACCGCCCGACTGCTTGACGAACTTGCCTTCGACGTCGGTGACTGCCTTGCGGATGGTCTCGCGGTAGGCAACCTGCGGCTTGCCGACGGTTGCTTCCACGCCGAATTCGCGCTTCATGCGGTCGACGATAATTTCCAGGTGCAGCTCGCCCATACCACCGATGATGGTCTGGCCCGATTCTTCGTCGGTACGCACGCGGAACGACGGGTCTTCCTGAGCCAGACGGTTCAGTGCCAGGCCCATCTTTTCCTGGTCAGCCTTGGTCTTCGGCTCGACTGCCTGCTGGATGACCGGCTCCGGGAACACCATCTTTTCCAGGGTGATGACAGCCGAAGGATCGCACAGGGTTTCGCCCGTGGTCGCTTCTTTCAGGCCGACTGCAGCGGCGATGTCGCCGGCGCGGACTTCCTTGATTTCTTCGCGCTGGTTCGCGTGCATCTGCAGGATGCGGCCCAGACGTTCCTTCTTGCCCTTGACCGGGTTGTAGACGGTGTCGCCCGAATTGACCATGCCCGAGTAGACGCGGAAGAAGATCAGCTGGCCGACGAACGGGTCGGTCATGATCTTGAATGCCAGCGCAGCGAATTTCTCGTTGTCGTCGGCCTTGCGGGTGGTCGGCTGGTCATCTTCGTCGGTACCGGCGACTGGCGGAATGTCGACCGGCGACGGCAGGTATTCGATCACGGCGTCGAGCATCGCTTGCACGCCCTTGTTCTTGAACGCAGTGCCGCACATCATCGGGACGATTTCCGACGCGATGGTACGCTGGCGCAGAGCGGCCTTGATCTCTTCTTCCGACAGATCGCCTTCTTCCAGGTACTTGTTCATCAGCTCTTCCGACGCTTCAGCAGCGGTCTCGACCAGCTTTTCACGCCATTCGTTGGCTTGATCGACCAGTTCCGCCGGGATGTCGCGGTAGTCGAACTTCATGCCCTGCGAAGCGTCGTCCCAGATGATCGCTTTCATCTTGACCAGGTCGACCACGCCCAGGAAGTTCTCTTCCGCGCCGATCGGGATCTGCAGCGGAATCGGGTTTGCCTTCAGGCGAGCGCGCATCTGCTCGTAGACCTTGAAGAAGTTCGCACCGGTACGGTCCATCTTGTTGACGAATGCCAGACGCGGGACCTTGTACTTGTTAGCCTGACGCCACACGGTTTCCGACTGTGGCTGCACGCCGCCGACTGCGCAGTAGACCATGCAGGCGCCATCCAGCACGCGCATCGAGCGCTCGACTTCAATGGTGAAGTCGACGTGGCCCGGGGTGTCGATGATGTTGATGTGGTGCGGCTCGAAGTTGTTGGCCATACCCTTCCAGAAGCAGGTCGTCGCTGCCGAGGTAATGGTAATGCCGCGTTCCTGCTCCTGCTCCATCCAGTCCATCGTCGCAGCGCCATCGTGCACTTCGCCGATCTTGTGGTTCACGCCCGTGTAGAACAGAACGCGTTCGGTGGTGGTCGTTTTACCAGCATCGATGTGAGCGGAAATACCGATATTGCGGTAGCGCTCAATGGGGGTCTTGCGTGCCATAATTTTTCCTAAATCTTTGAATGGACAAAACCGAGCAACATCTTGGTGTCAAAATGTGCCCGGCCTGAACAACGGATACTGCCTTGGCCGCGCCCCCGAAAGGGTCTGGCCATGTGCTTAGAAGCGGAAGTGCGAGAACGCCTTGTTCGCTTCTGCCATGCGGTGAACTTCGTCACGACGCTTCATCGCGCCGCCGCGCATTTCTGCGGCTTCCATCAGTTCACCACCCAGGCGTTGTGGCATGGATTTTTCGCTGCGCTTGTTTGCGGCTTCGCGCAACCAACGCATGGACAGCGCCATACGACGAACCGGACGAACTTCCACTGGCACCTGGTAGTTGGCGCCGCCGACACGGCGGGACTTGACTTCCACCAGCGGCTTGGCGTTGTTGATCGCGGCCACGAACACTTCCAGCGGGTCTTTGCCCGACTTGGTCTGGATGTATTCGAACGCACCGTAGATGATGTTTTCAGCGACCGATTTCTTACCGGACAGCATCAGAACGTTGACGAACTTGGCGACATCGGTGTTGCCGAATTTTGGATCCGGCAGGATTTCGCGCTTGGGTACTTCACGACGACGTGGCATTTCAATTCCTTCCTATCTTCAGTTGAGTGCGGGATCCGCACTCGCGAAAGACCCTCATGATCTTTCACTTACTCGGCCTTCCGGCCGGCTCAACTTAACTTGTAAATGTGACCTGTTTGTGACAGGGTCCGCAGATTACTTCTTCGCAGCCTTGGCACGCTTGGCGCCGTACTTCGAGCGAGCCTGCTTACGGTCTTTCACGCCCTGGGTATCCAGTGCGCCGCGGACCATGTGGTAACGCACACCCGGCAAGTCTTTCACACGGCCGCCGCGGATCAGGACGACGCTGTGCTCTTGCAGGTTGTGGCCTTCACCGCCGATGTACGAAATGACTTCGAAACCGTTGGTCAGGCGAACTTTAGCGACCTTACGCAGTGCCGAGTTCGGCTTCTTCGGGGTCGTGGTGTAGACACGGGTGCAAACGCCACGCTTTTGCGGGCAGTTTTCCAGTGCCGGGGACTTGCTCTTCACAACCGCGGCTTCACGCGGCTTGCGAATCAGTTGATTGATGGTTGGCATCGTTCAAAAATCCAACAAAGTTACTACGTTGATGACCCGAGCCTGTCTTTCCCTGGCCCGGGGACTGAAACCTAGTCCCGGATCGAACTGGACAACGGAGGCGACGAAAGCCACTCACCGAAGGAGCGGCTGCGAATGCGTATACGATGTGCAGAATAAATTCGAGAACTCGCGAGTATAGACCCGATGTGCAAGCGGGTCAACCGCTTTGCCGGTCGGCCGGCCCGGCGGGCAGGGTAAACCGTGGTTTACCGTAGTGGATGTGGCAAGGCTGCTACAAAAACACGCAAATCCTTCCTGGGCGGATAGTTCTCAGTCCGGCCTGCGCCGCAGCAGGGCCGCATGCAGCGCCCGGCCCACTGGTCCGAGCGGCTCGTCCAACCGGTGCGCGATATAGGCCTCCGAACGCAGTTCACCGTCGCGGCCGAGGCCTGGAACCGCGAGGCGCACCAAGCGCCCGGCCCGCAGGTCCGGCATCGCCAGCCAGGCAGGCAAGCGTCCCCAGCCCAGGCCGGCCACGATCATGGCGTGCTTGGCATCCTGGGTATTCACGCGGCAGGTCTGGGGCGAGAGCACGCCGAAGCTGCGCCCCACCGACAGCGCGGTCGGATCGGCCAGCACGATCTGGAGGTGGTCGGCAAGGTCCGGCTGGCTGATCTTTCCTTCTTGCGCGCGGGTGCCGAGCGGATGCCGCGGCGCGGCCACCGCCAGTTGCTCGATGGAGCACATCGCCTCCAGCGCCACGCGCGGGTCGCGGAAATCTTCGCCGACCAGGATCGCAAGCGTGCTGCGCTTGTCCAGCAAGGCGTCGAGCGGACCTCCCAGTGCTTCGACGGCAAGCGTGAAGCCGACCGTGGGAAAGGCGGCCCGCACTTCGGCCAGGGCGGCCCCCACGTCCAGGATGGGAAACAGGGTGTCGATCGTCAGCGTCAGCGAGAGTTCGACGCCTTCGCCCATGCCGCGCGCCCGGGCGCGCATGGCATCCACCCTGAGCAGGATGTCGCGCGCGTTCGCCAGCAAGGCCTCCCCCTGCGCCGTGAGCACCGGGCGATGTCCGGAGCGGTCGAACAGGCTGACCCCCAATTCCCCTTCGAGGTTGGCGATTGCATGGCTGATGGCGGACTGGACGCGCCGCAGGCGAACGCCCCCGGCGCGGAAGCTTCCGCTTTCCGCCACCGTCACGAAGGTCCGCAACTGGTCGAGGGTCAACACATCGAGCATGATCTATCCAATCGATCAAACTCATCGATTTTATATCACTTCCGCATATATCCCGGAGCCTTTACGCTTGCTGCTCCATCGAACCGACTACAAGGAGCGGCAATGACCAAGGTACTCATACTGTATTACTCCTCGTATGGCCATATCGAGACCATGGCGCAAGTGCTTGCCGAAGGTGCCAGGGCAGCCAATGCCAGCGTCAGCATCAAGCGGGTACCCGAACTGGTGCCGGAGCACGTCATGGACAAGGCCGGATACAAGCGCGACCAGGCGGCGGGCATCGCCACGGTGGCCGAACTGGCCGACTACGACGCGATCGTGGTCGGAACGCCCACCCGGTTCGGCAATATGGCCGCGCAGATGAAGAACTTCCTCGACCAGTGCGGCGGCCTGTGGGCTGCCGACAGCCTGGTCGGCAAGGTCGGCAGCGTGTTTACCTCGACCGGCAGCCAGCACGGCGGCCAGGAGAGCACCATCCTGTCGGTGCACACCGTGATGCTGCATCTCGGGATGGTCATCGTCGGCCTGCCGTATACCTTCAAGGGCCAGAACCGCATGGACGAGATCACCGGCGGCTCACCGTATGGCGCTTCGACCCTGGCCGACGACGGCGCGGGCGGAGACCGGCAACCGAGCGCCAACGAACTCGCGGGCGCACGTTTCCAGGGCCGCCATGTGGCCACCATTGCGCACGCACTGGCGGCGGCACGGCAAAAGGAGTTGGCCTGATGGGGAGCGTGGGGCCGACGGCAACGCATACGCCTACCCGATGGGGGGCGGTTGCCCTGGTCGTGGGTGCGGGCATCGTGACTGCTTTCCAGGCAGGAAAGGCGGCGATTGCCATTCCCTCGCTGCAGGCCAGCCTGGGCCTTGACCTTGCCGCGGCAGGCTGGTTGAGCGGCATCTTCGCTGTCCTCGGCGTCGTGGGGAGCATTCCCTGCGGCGCGCTGGTGGCGCGGATCGGAGACCGGCCGCTCCTGATCGCCGGACTGGCGTCCGCGCTGCTGGGCGCCACGGCGGGCGCACTTGCTCCCGGCTATGGCCTGCTGCTCGGCTCGCGCGTGCTGGAAGGCCTCGGCTTCCTGCTCATCACGGTGAGCGGCCCGGCCATTCTCAACCGGGTGGCGCGGCCGGAACAGCGCGAGCTCGCCTTTTCCCTGTGGAGCTGCTTCATGCCCGCCGGGATGGCACTGGCCATGGCCGCCGGCCCCCAGTTCAGCGACTGGCGCGGCCTGTGGTGGGCCAGCGGCGGCGCAGCGGCAGCGATGCTGACTGCGATGCGCGTGGTTCCGCCGGCCCGGCACACCGCGCCAACCGTAACAAACACCGGCAGGCGTGCGGCGGCCGTGCTGACCACCCGGGCGCCCGTGCTGCTCGCACTGTGCTTCGCGCTCTACAGCCTGATGTTCTTCGCGCTGTTCAGCTTTCTACCGGTGCTGCTCATGGCGCGCATGGGGATCCGGCACGACAGCGCCGGCCTGCTCACGGCATTGGCGGCCGGCGTCAACACCATCGGCAACCTCGCGGCGGGCTACCTGCTGACGCGCGGCGCGAGCCGCTTCGCCCTTCTGGCCTTCGCTTTCGCCATCATGGGACTGGCCGCCCCCGGCATCTTCCTGCCATTCTTCGGCGCCGGCCAGGCGCTGCTGCTATGCATGCTGTTCTCCGCCGTCGGCGGCCTGGTACCGGCCACCCTGATCTCGTCCGCACCGATGCTGGCAGGCCCGGCCCACCCGGTGCCGGTGGTGCTGGGTCTGCTCATGCAGGGAAGCGCCCTCGGCCAGATGCTCGGCCCTCCTCTCGTCGGCGGCGCCATCCACTCCTTCGGCTGGACATTGGCGGCCTGGATCGTCGTGTGGTCCGCCCTAGTGGCGATGGGCGCCGCGTCTCTTGTCCGCCCCGCGATGACGGGCCGGCAGCTTCAGTGATACTCCGGCGCACGAAGCTGTACCGAAGGCATCGGCGGCTGGGCCAAGTGCGCCGCCAGCCAGCGCGCCACCTCGGCCGCCCTGCCCTCGATCCGGGCGCCGAAGCCCTGGGTCGCCAGCAGCGCGATGCCGTTCGGCTCGCGCAGCACGCCCGGCTGCAAGACCGGGCGCCCGCCCGCCGCATCGATGCGGAAAGGTTCGAGCCTGTCGGCCAGAATACACGCCAGCACCAGGTTGTGCGACGACACCAGCACCAGGTCGCGTTCGCACAGGCTTTCCAGCACCGCAGCGGCGGCCGACACCGATTCCAGGTGGTTGGTGCCGCGGAAGACCTCGTCGATCAGGCAGATCCCGGCCGGCTCCCCGCTGGCCGCCAGGAGTTCGCGCGCCCGGCGCAGCTCCGACATATACAAGCTCTCGCCGCCCAGCAGCGAATCCTCGTTCTGCATGCTGGCGCGGACCGGCAGCGCCGGCAAGCTCGCCTGCCGTGCGTAGCAGAAGCCGAAGGCGCGCGCCGCGACCAGGTTCAGCCCCACCATGCGCAGGAAGGTGCTCTTGCCGGAAGCATTCTGGCCGGAGATGAAGGCGCCCTGCCCGTCCAGGGCCAGCGACAGCGGGCTCGGGGCCTCCATCAGCGGATGCACGCCGCCATCCAGTGCCAATGTGCGCGGCCCGCTGCGTTTGGCCCAGCACCAGTGCTCCTGCCGGCGCAGGTGACGCGCCAGCGCCACGTCGGCGTCCAGTTGAGCACTGCGCAGATAGCAGGCGCGCAGGAAATCGCGCGCGGCCGCGACGGTGCGGACGGTTTTCCAGTAGCGGCCAACGTTATGGGCGGTAAACCAGTTGGCATAGGCCTGACCGCCCGGAATCATGCGCAGCAGCAGCGAGCGCCCGATGCGCTTGTGCAGGCGCGCCGCCTCCGTGCGCGCGTCAATGAAAGGCTTCAGCAGCGGACCGCCCAGTTCCGCCAGCGCATGGCTCCCGGCCAGCAAGGCGTTCAGGCTCCCCAGTGTGTTGTTCCACGACTCGAGGCGGCGGTGGTAGCTGATCTGCAGCGCCATCAGCGGCACCAGCGCGGCGAGCGTCGCCATCCAGCCCAGCGGCTGGGTCGCCAGCAGGCCGAGCGACAGCAGGAGCATGAGCGGCAGCACCCAGAGGAAACGGCTCCAGGCCGGCGGCTGGGGTAGTTCTTCGCTGAACAGCAGGCCCGCAAGCTCGGTCTCCGCGTAGCGCAGCGGGCGCAGTGCCGCGGCCAGCGCATCCACGCAGCCCGGGTCGTCCAGCAAGCCGCGCAGGCGTTCCGTCAATGCCGCGCAGTCGGCATCATCCAAGCCGGCGCGCAGGCGGCGGTGCAGCATCTGGCGGCCGAAGATGCTGGTGTCCTGCGCCAGCCGTTCTTCCCAGGATTCCAGCAGCAGGTCGTGCCAGGTCTGGTCGTCGAGTGCGCTGCGCGCATCCAGGTCGCCGCGGTGCAGGCGGCCGATTTCCTCGGGCGTGAAGAAGGGGGACGGCGGTTCCCGGTCGGCTGGTTTGAAGACGTCGCGGAGAGGACGAAGAAGGGCGGCAAGGAAGTCAGGCATCGAACGATCTTAGCATCGTGCCGGGACCAGATGTTCAAGCATTGTCACGGCGCGGCGTCACCCGCCTTTTCGGCGATCGGGCGGGCATGGCGTACCAGTGCCACCAGCATTTTCCCGGGTTCCTCGTTGAACATCTCGTGCGCGGAGTGCTCGAACCAGACCAGCGACTTGGATGGCGCCTGCACCTTCTCGAACCATTCCGCGGCAGCGCTGGACGAAACGTTGTAGTCGTGGCGTCCGTTGAGCAGGATGAGTGGACAGTCGAATCGGGTATGTCCGCTGAAATCCATCGCGATCGTCTCCGCCAGCAAGCGTTCGGTCGACACCTCGTTGGCCTTCCAGATGGTACGCAGCTCTTCATCGGAATATTCGGGCGACAGGCGGGCGGCGGCGCCCTCGTGGTCGAAGTTCCGCCGTCCGTACACGGCGCCTCCGTAATGGCCCAGCCATTTGCGCTGCAGGTACAGGTCCGGCAGCCTGATCGGACGTCCGGGCGCGCCGTACGGACCAAGCGACTCCAGCTCGCGTACCGCCTGGGCGTTCCCGTCGCGCCGGGCGGCGTCGAGCGCGAAGCGCAGGCCGCGCCGCTCGCTTTCCGGGGAATTCGTGATCTGACCGGCGCCGATGTAGGCGTGCAACCACTCCGGGTGGCGCTGGGCCACCTCGATGCCGAGCGAACTGCCCCATGAATGACCGAGCACGAAGATGCGTTCCTTGCCGAACTCGCGCCGCAGCCACGCGACCATTTCCACGGCATCCTCGACCATGCGTGCCCGCGTCATCGTTCGCAGGACGGCGGCCGGGTCGTTGGCCGCGTAGGTCTTGCCGGCGCCCCGCTGGTCCCACTGTACGACCGTGAAGTAATCCTCCCAGCCGCGCTGGAAGTACCAGCTCGTCGGCATGCTCACGTAGCCCGGCCCTCCGTGGATCATCAGCAGGACGGGATTGCGGCGGTCAACGCCGCGTACCGAGATCCACTGGTCGATTCCGCCAATGCGCACGGCCCGGGTACGCTCGATGCCTTCGGGCGTGACGATGCGCCGCATATCCGAGACGATTTTCAGCGCTTCGGCACGGTTCGCGGGTTTCTGCGCGCGGGCCGGGACGAGGACGACACACAAGGCCAGGAAGCAGGCCAGGAGGTGAATACGCATGGGGGCTCCTTGAATTAGGTGTTAAGCAACGCCGTGTACGATAACCCACGTCGCATCCATGGTCGAGCCTGGCCAGCGAGTGTCCGCCCGCCCTGTCCGCCCAACTGTCCGACATGCGTATTGACGGACACCCCGGACACCGGACGCGAGCGCAGCTTTCCTGCCAAATCAAGCACTTGCCTGGTTGGCACGGATCGTGCATTGACAACGCCATCCAACGTTGTCACCAGAAGATGCCATGATCCGCGATACATCAGAACAAGACGCCGTCCTCGCCCCGGCCCCGGTCCACAAGCTCAAGCGCCGCGCCTTGTGGGTGGGCGGCGCCGTCGCCATCCTCGCCGTCAGCGCCGCCGTGCTGGGCGCCTGGACCAGCAGCGAGCACTCGGTCAGCGCAGACCGCCTGCGCATCGCCGAAGTCAGCCGCGGTACCCTGGTGCGCGACGCCTCGGTCAATGGCCGCGTGGTCGCCGCCGTCAGCCCGACCCTGTACTCGACCTCGCCGGCCACCGTCAACCTGAAGGTTGCGGCCGGCGACACCGTGAAAAAGGGCGACGTGCTGGCGGTGCTCGAGTCGCCCGACCTGAGCGATGAGCTCAAGCGTGAAGTGTCGAGCTACGAGCAGCTGAAAGCCGAAGTGGCGCGCCAGCAGATCCTGGCGCGCAAGCAGAAGCTGCTGGCGCAACGCGAAGCCGACACCGCCGAGATCGACCGCCTGTCGGCCCAGCGCACGCTGGAGCGCTATGAAAGCGTGGCCCAGGTCGGCGTCATCGCCAAGATCGATTACCAGAAGGCCAAGGACGCCCTGAACTCGGCCCAGATCCGCGCGCGCCACGCCTCGCAGGCCGCCGCCCTCGAAGGCGACGACGTGCAGCTGGCCCTCAAGACCAAGATCAACGAACTGGAACGCCAGCGCCTGTCGATGGCCAACGCCCAGCGCCGCGTCGACGAACTGACGGTGCGTGCGCCGGTGGATGGCTTCATCGGCACCCTCAACGTGCAGAACCGCATGGTGGTGGCCGCCAATGCGCCCCTGATGACCCTGGTCGACCTATCCAAGCTCGAAGTCGAAATCGAGGTGCCGGAATCCTACATGACCGACATCGGCCTGGGCATGAGTGCCGAGATCACCCTCCCGAGCGGCAAGGCCACCGGCAAGCTGTCGGCGCTGTCGCCCGAGGTCGTGAAGAACCAGGTGCTGGCGCGCGTGCGCTTCGATGGCGCGCAGCCCACCGGCCTGCGCCAGAGCCAGCGCGTGACCGCGCGCCTGCTGATCGAGGAACGTCCGAACGTGGTGATGCTGCCGCGCGGCCCCTTCGTCGAGAACGACGGCGGCCGCTTCGCCTACCGCGTGGAAGACGGCATCGCCGTGCGTACGCAGGTAGCACTGGGCGCCACCAGCATTTCCGCCGTCGAGATCCTGTCCGGCCTGAAGCCCGGCGACAAGGTCGTCATTTCCGGCACCGACACGTTCAACAACGCGCAACGCGTTTCGATCAACCGCTAGAAGCCCAACAAAAACTAGGAGAATCCCATGCTGCGCATGACCAACCTGAGCAAGGTGTACCGCACCCACATGATCGAGACCCACGCGCTGCGCGGTTTCGAGATCGAAGTCAAGCAGGGCGAGTTCGTCACCGTGACCGGCCCCTCCGGCTCCGGCAAGACCAGCTTCCTGAACATCGCCGGCCTGCTGGAAGAATTCACTTCGGGCGAGTACATCCTCGACGGCGTCAATGTCAAGGGACTGGACGACTCGTCCCGCTCGCGCCTGCGCAACGAGAAGCTCGGCTTCATCTTCCAGGGCTTCAACCTGATTCCCGACCTGAACCTGTTCGACAATGTCGACGTGCCGCTGCGCTACCGCGGCTTCAACAAGACCGAGCGCAAGGAGCGCATCGAGGACGCGCTGGCCAAGGTCGGCCTGGCCTCGCGCATGAAGCACTACCCGGCCGAGCTGTCCGGCGGCCAGCAGCAGCGCGTGGCGATCGCGCGCGCGCTGGCCGGTTCGCCCAAGCTGCTGCTGGCCGACGAACCGACCGGTAACCTGGATACGCAGATGGCACGCGGCGTGATGGAGCTGCTGGAAGAGATCAACGCGGCCGGCACCACCATCCTGATGGTCACCCACGACCCGGAACTGGCCGTGCGCACCCACCGCAACGTCCACATCATCGACGGCCAGGTCTCGGACCTGGTGCGCAAGGGCCCGACCCTGGTCGACAAGACCGCCGTATCGGCATAAGGAGCCGGACGCCATGTTCACCTACTACTTCAAGCTCGGCGTGCGCAGCCTGCGCCGCAACCCCGCGCTGACCGCCCTGATGGTGCTGACCCTGGCCATCGGCGTGGCCGCCAGCGTCTCGACCCTGACCATCCTGCACATGATGTCGGGCGACCCGATTCCCCACAAGAGCGAGCGCCTGTTCGTGCCGCAGCTCGACAACGGTCCGGTCGAGGGCTGGGTCCCGAGCGACGGCCCGAACGACATGCAGATGAGCTATCCGGACGCCGCCAACCTGCTCAAGAGCGGCCAGGGCGAACGCCGCACCGCGATGTACGGCGTCGAGCTGCCGGTCGAGCCGCCGCGCAGCGACATCCCGGCCTTCAATTCGCGCGGCCTGGCGCCGACCCGCGACTTCTTCACCATGTTCGACGTCCCCTTCCTGCACGGCCAGCCCTGGACCGAGGGCGACGACACGCGCGGCGCCGACGTGGTCGTGCTGAGCCGCGAGATCGCGGAGAAGCTGTTCGGTAACGTCAACCCGGTCGGCAAGCAGCTCATGATGAAGGGCTTCCCCTTCACCGTGGTCGGCGTGACCGATACCTGGGCGCCGCTGCCGCGCTTCTACAAGCTGATCGGCGGCAGCCGCTTCGGCAAGGGCGAGGAATTCTTCATCCCCTTCTCGAGCGCGATCCGCCACGAGCAGGGCCACAGCGGCAGCATGAACTGCAGCGCCAACCGCGAGCCCGGCTTCGCCAACCTGCTGAGCTCCGAGTGCACCTGGATCCAGTTCTGGTTCGAAGCCCGTTCCGCATCGGACCGCGCCGACCTGCAGAGCTTCCTGAACAACTATGCGAGCGAGCAGCGCAAGCTCGGCCGCCTGAAGCGCAATGCGCCAAACGAGTTGTACAACGTGATGGAGTGGATGGAAGAGCTGAAGGTGGTCGGCAACGACAGCAAGCTGTCGGCCTGGCTGGCGTTCGGCTTCCTGATCCTGTGCCTGGTGAACACCATCGGCCTGCTGCTGGCGAAGTTCTCGGTGCGCGCCTCCGAAATCGGCGTGCGGCGTGCGCTGGGCGCCTCGCGCCGCGACGTGTTCAAGCAGTTCCTGATCGAGACCGGCGTGGTCGGCCTGGCCGGCGGCGTGCTGGGACTGGTGCTGGCCTTCGGTGCGCTGGCGCTGATCGGCATGCAGAGCAAGGGCATGGCGACGATCGCGCGCATGGACTGGCAGATGCTGATCCTGACCTTCGTGATGTCGGTGCTGGCCGCCCTGATCGCGGGCCTGCTGCCGACCTGGCGCGCCTGCCAGGTGACGCCGGCGATCCAGCTGAAATCCCAATAAAGCGAGAGAGACCATCATGGAAATCCGTCCCATCCTGTCCGCGCTGATGCGCAATAAGACCGGCCCGATCCTGGTCGCCCTGCAGGTCGCCCTGAGCCTGGCGATCCTGGCCAATGCCCTGCACATCGTCAACGAGCGGCGCGAAACCGCCGCCCGACCCTCGGGCCTGAGCGACGAGGCCGCGACCTTCTACTTCACCGTCCGCAACCTGAACAAGGACGGTCCCGAACAGCAGCTCGCCACCATGAAGCGCGAAGCCGATGTGCTGCGCGCGGTGCCGGGCGTGCTGTCGGTGGCGAACGTGTCGCAGATGCCGATGTCGCGCGACGGCAGCACCAGCAGCGTCGCCATCGACCGGCGCCAGGAACGCGAGAGCTCGTCCGCGGGCATGTACATCTCGGGCGACTCGCTGGTCAAGACCTTCGGCCTGAAGGTGGTCGACGGCCGCGACTTCCTGCCGCAGGATTTCGTCGAGATCAACGAGAACGAAAACCGCGAACTGCCCAAGACCCTGATGATCACCAAGCCGCTGGCGGACAAGCTGTGGCCGGGCCAGTCGGCGGTCGGCAAGACCCTGTATTTCGGCACCGGCGACGAGGCGCAGGGCGTCCAGGTGGTCGGCGTGGTCGAGCGCCTGCAGACGGCGCACACCGAAGTGGGCGAGCGTGGCGAGTTCTCGGTGCATGTTCCGGCGCGCCTGTACGGCAACCCGGGCGCCCTGTACGCGATCCGCACCGAACCTGGCCAGCGCGACCGCGTCATCAAGGAAGCGGAGGCGGCGCTGCGCAAGTCTTCCGCCACCCCGATGATCCTGCAGACCAAGACCACCGAGGAAGACCGCAAGGACCGCTACCGCGCCGACGTCGCGCTGTCGTGGATGCTGATCACCGTGAGCGTGCTGCTGCTCCTGATCACCTGCTCGGGCATCGTCGGCATGGCCAGCCTGTGGGTGACCCAGCGCCGCAAGCAGATCGGCGTGCGCCGCGCCCTGGGTGCGCGCAAGATCGACATCCTGCGCTACTTCATCATGGAGAACTTCATGATCACCAGCGCCGGCGTGTTCGGCGGCGTGATGCTGGGCCTGAGCCTGAACCACCTGCTGGTGACCCGGCTCGAGATGGCGCGCCTGCCGGCGCACTACCTGGTGGGCGGCGCGGTGGTGTTCTGGGCGCTCGGCATCATGGCTGCCTATGGCCCGGCCTGGCGCGCGGCCAGCATCTCGCCGGCCACGGCGACCCGCAGTGCCTGATAGAAACGAACCAGTGCTAAACTTGCCGTCATGCCAACCGTACTGATCATCGACGATAACGCCGCGGTCGCCATCGCGCTCGAGGTCCTGTTCTCCCTCCACGACATCGCGGCGCTGCGCGCGGGCTCGCCGGAGGAAGGACTGGCCATCCTCGGGCGCGCGCCGGTGGACCTGGTCATCCAGGACATGAACTTCACGGCCGACACCACCTCGGGCGAGGAAGGCGTGGCGCTGTTCCGCGAGATCCGCCGGCGCCACCCGGACCTGCCGGTGATCCTGCTGACCGCCTGGACCCACCTCGATGCCGCGGTAGAGCTGATCAAGGCCGGCGCCGCGGACTACCTGTCCAAACCCTGGAACGACGAGCGCCTGCTCACCACGGTGACCAACCTCATCGAGCTGGGCCAGGCCAACCGCGCCCTGAACCAGCGCCTGCAGCGCGAGCGCAAGGCCAAGCGCGAGCTGGAACAGAACTTCGACCTGCGCGGCCTGGTGTGGCAGGACCCGGCCACCGAACGCGTGCTGAGCCTGGCCTGCCAGGTGGCGCGCGCCGACGTGCCGGTCCTGATCACGGGCCCCAACGGCACCGGCAAGGAACGGATCGCCGAGATCATCCAGGCCAACTCGCAGGTGGCCGACGGTCCCTTCGTGGTGCTGAACTGCGGCGCCCTGCCCTCGGAGCTGATCGAGGCCGAGCTGTTCGGGGCCGACGCCGGCGCCTACACCGGCGCTTCCAAGGCGCGCGAAGGCAAGTTCGAGGCGGCCGACGGCGGCACCCTGTTCCTCGACGAGATTGGCAACCTCCCGCTGGCCGGCCAGATGAAACTGCTGCGCGTGCTGGAAACCGGGCGCTTCGAGCGCCTCGGCTCCAACCGCGAGCGCCAGGTCAAGGTGCGTGTGATCAGCGCCACCAATGCGGATCTCGGCGCCATGATCCGCGCCGGGAGCTTCCGCGAAGACCTGTTCTACCGCCTCAACGTGATCGAACTGCGCCTGCCGCCGCTCGCCGCGCGTCCGGGCGACATCCTGCCGCTGGCCCTGAGCTTCCTGCGCGGGAAGATCCTGCACCCGTCCGCCGAAGCGGCGCTGCAGGCCCACACCTGGCCCGGCAACGTGCGCGAACTGAAGAACGTGATGGCGCGCGCCAGCCTGCTGGCCCAGGGCGACGTGATCAAGGCGCCCGATCTCGGGCTGCCAGTGACGGTGGCGCAGGTGGCGGATGCGGAACCCGACCGCGAGGCCATCGTGCTGGCGCTGGCGCGCGCCGGCGGCGTGGTGGCCCAGGCTTCCGCCGAGCTGGGCCTGTCGCGCCAGGCCCTGTACCGGCGCATGGAGCGGCTCGGCATCGCCAGGCCGGCATGAAGCGGCCGGGCCTCCGGCTCTCGCTGGTGACGCGCTGGTCGGCCCTGGTCGGCACGCTGCTGGCCCTCGGCATGCTGATCGCGCTCGGGCTGGACCACTTTTTCCCTGGCCACCCCGTCCTGGTCTTCTTCGCCTGCCTGGTGGCGATCGTCCCGATCGCCATCATCACCATCCGCTCCCAGATCCAGCCGATCCTGTCGCTGTTCCGCGCCCTCGAGGGCACGGTGACGAGCTACCGCGACGGCGATTTTTCCTTCAGCCTGCACTGGCCGCAGAACGACGAGCTGGCCGACCTGATCGCCGCCCACAACGATCTCGGCCACGTGTTGCGCGAGCAGCGCCTCGGCCTGGTGCAGCGCGAACTGCTGCTCGACACCATGGTGCAGAACACGCCCGTGGCGATGCTGCTGGTGACCGACTTCGCCGCGAATACGGGCACCATCGTCTACGCCAACCTGGCGGCGCGCCAGCTGCTGTCCGAGGGCCGCAAGCTGGAAGGGCACGGGCTGGGCGACATTCTGGAGAGCGCCACCCCGGCCTTGAAAGAGGCGCTGGCGCGCGGCGGCGACGGCCTGTTCACCGCCGGCGAGTCGGAAGACGAAGAGGTCTACCACCTGGCACGCAGCGCCTTCACGCTCAACGGCCGCCGCCACGAACTGCTGCTGCTGCGCCATCTCACCACCGAGCTGCGGCGCCAGGAGGTGCAGACCTGGAAGAAGGTGATCCGCGTGATCAGCCATGAGCTGAACAATTCGCTGGCGCCCCTCACTTCGCTCGCCCACTCGGGCGCGGAGCTGGTGCGGCGCGGCCAGACCGAGCGCCTGCCCCAGATCCTGCAGACCATCGGGGAGCGCACCCGCCACCTCGAGACCTTCATCCTCGGCTACGCGCGCTTCGCCAAGCTGCCCACCCCACGCCTCGAAGCCCGGCCCTGGGACGTCTTCATCGACCGGCTGGCCGACCAGGTGTCCTTCCGCGTGGTGGGTGAATTGCCGCAGGAGCCGGCCTGGATCGATGCCGCCCAGATGGAACAGGCCCTGCTCAACCTGCTCAAGAACGCCCACGAATCCGGATCGCAGCCGGAAGCCGTCGAGCTGCAGGTGCGCCGCATGCAGGATGCCTTGCGCATCGACGTGCTGGACCGCGGCGCCGGCATGAGCGACACCGTGCTGGCTAACGCGCTGGTGCCCTTCTACTCGACCAAGCGCAGCGGCACCGGCCTCGGGCTGGCGCTGGCGCGCGAGATCGCCGAAGCCCACGGCGGCCGCATTTCGCTGTCGAACCGCGAAGGCGGCGGCCTGGCCGTCACCCTGATTTTGCCGGCAATGCCCACCCCATGACATGAAAGGACGCTTATGCTGAAGATCATCGGAAAGGACACCTCGATCAATGTCCGCAAAGTGCTGTGGACCAGCCTCGAACTCGGGCTGCCCTTCGAGCGCGAGGACTGGAGCGCGGCACACGCGGGCCTCAACCCGAACGGCCTGGTGCCGGTGCTGGTGGACGAGGGCTTCGTGCTGTGGGAATCGAACACGATCTGCCGCTACCTGTGCACGAAATACGGCGAAGCGGGCGCCCTGCTGCCGGCCGGCGCGCGTGACCGCGCACGCGTCGAGCAGTGGATGGACTGGCAGGCCACCGACCTGAACACCGCCTGGCGCTATGCTTTCATGGCGCTGGTGCGCAACAGCCCCGCCTACCAGGACCGGGCCCAGGTCGAGGCCAGCATCGCGTCCTGGAACCGCCACATCGGCATCCTCGACGCCCAGCTGCGCGCCACCGGCGCCTACGCTGCGGGCAGCGCCTTCACGCTGGCCGACGTCGTGCTGGGGCTGTCGGTGAACCGCTGGATGATGACGCCGATGGACAAACCGGAGTTCCGCCACGTGGCCGCCTATTACGACCGCCTGACCGAGCGGCCGGGCTTCCGCGAGTTCGGGCGCAACGGTATTGCCTGAAGTGCGCCGGCGGGTGGTCTGGTAAGATCGGGCTTCACAGCCGTTCCTCTGCCATGCCACCTTCGTACGCCCGCATCGATCCCCGCTTCGCCCAACCGGGTCACCCGCCCGCCACCATCGACGAGTTCGAGGGCGTGCGCTTCCTCCACCTCGGCACTTCCTGGGTGCAGGGCGCGATGCGGCTGTCCAGGCCGGACGCGATCGAGCTCGAATACGTCCAGATGATGATGATGTGGACGCTGTTCAAGGAGGCGCCGCGCCGCATCGTCCAGTTGGGCCTCGGCAGCGCGGCCCTCACCAAGTTCTGCTACCGCCGCTTTCCCGGCGCCCGCGTAACCGCGGCCGAGCTCAATCCGAACGTGATCGCCATCTGCCGCGCGCTGTTCGGCCTGCCCGAGAACGACGCGCGCCTGGACGTGCGCGAAATGAATGCGCTCGACTTCGTGCTCGACGCCGACAACCACGGCCAGGTCGACGTGCTGCAGGTGGACCTGTACGACCATGACGCACGCGGCCCGGTGCTCGATTCGCCGGATTTCTACCAGGGCTGCTACGACTGCCTGCGGGAAGACGGCATCATGACCGCCAACGTGTTCGGCGACGTCAACAGCTACGACAAGAACCTGCTCACCATGCAGCAGGTATTCGACGCCGTGGTCTGGCTGCCCGAGGTGCACGATGCGAACATCGTGGTGCTGGCCTTCAAGCATGCGCCGCAGCTCGACTTTTCGGTGCTGTACGAGCGCGCCGGCGAGATCCGGCGCCATCTCAACCTGCCGGCGAAGAAGTGGGTCGACGGGTTGAAGGAGTGGATGCGCGACCACGCCTGAGGATCAGCTCTCAGCGCGCCAGCACCCCCTCAGCCTTGGCCAGGTTGGCGCGGTAACCCGCCAGCACCTTCTCGCTTTTGCCCTGCGCCTCGGCCAGCGTGATCGCCTTCATGAACTGCAGCTTGGCCTCGAGCGGCTTGCCCGCAGCCAGCAGCACCTCGCCGTAGCTGTCCTGCACGTTGTCGGACGTGCTGTACCTGGCGGCGCTCGCCTTCATCAGCCGTTCGGCGAGCAGGGGCTGCTTGCGTGGTCCGAGCAGTTCGTAGCCGATGCGGTTGATGTCCGCCTCGCCGAAGCCGCTCGCCTCCAGCGCCTGCGCCATCTGCGCATCGGAACCGCCCTGCTCCAGGCGGCGCAGCAGCTCCGCCCGCGCCGCGTCGCGCACGCGCTTGATGCGCCCGCTTTCCGCTGCGGCGATCACGCCCTCGACCGCGGCGACGACCAGCTGCGGCTGCTCCTGGTGGATATTGTGGCCGCTCTCGGCGGTCACGATGTGGCTGCCGTTGCTGAAGCCGCGGAAGAAGCGCTCGTGCAGCGTGCGCCAGACCTGCACCGCGGCCGGCGTCTCGAGGAAGAGCTGCGGCTGCTCGCGCTTCTGCACCGAGGTCAGTACCGCCACCGGCACGTCGGGCAAGGCGCCGGCGAAAGGCAGCTTGCCGCTGTCGAGCACCGCCTGCACGCTGCGCAGTTCGGCGTGGAATTTCGGCGGCATGAACTGCTCGGTGAGCTTGTTGTCCTTGTCCACGGCAGCGGCATCGAGCTTGCGCAGCTCGACGTTGAACTGTTCGTCGCTCGGATCGACGAAGACCATGCCGGCCACCTGTTCCGGATGGCGCGCGGCAAAGCTGCGGATCAGGAAGCCGCCGTAGGAATGCCCGACCAGCACGAAGGGCGGTTTCAAACCTGCCGTGGCGATCAGCTGTTCCAGCTCGCCCGTGCGCGCCGCGATGGTCGGCGCCTCCGGGCGCGGGTCCGACTTGCCATGCCCGGCGCGCGAGTAGGCCAGCACCTTGGCCGATTTGGCCAGCGCCGGCGCGACGTTGCGCCACACGCCCAGGTCGCGCCCGAAGCCTGCTTCCAGGATCACCGTGTAACTACCGGAACCGAGGGTCGCCATCTGCACGCTGTAGTCGCCGACCTTGACGGTGTCCGGCGCGGATGCAGGCGTAGCGGCCTGGAGCGTGCTGGACAGCGCAAGCGCCAGCATGGCGGCGGCAAGGCGGCCGCGGCAAGGAAGTGAACGATTCAAGAGACTCTCCTGGAAATGGTGGTGGCTATTGTAAACACGACAAGCCGACAAAACTCAGCCTTTGCAGGATTACCCATCCCGGATAGGCCACTAGCCGCACTCCAGTCCAACCAATCAACAAATTGGTCTTGCCAATTGTCCTTCTTGCGGCCACCATATGCACAGCTGTAAAACAAGACTGGAGACAAGGAATGATGGAAAAGGATTCTGGCGGCGTCGACCGCCGCACCGTACTGAAGACGGCTGGGGCGGCGGGCCTGATGCTCGCCACCGGCGGCGTCTTCGCAGCGACCGCGCGCAAGCGCTATGCGGTGGTGGGCGTGGGTTCGCGTGCGCGCATGTTCACCAATGCCATGACCGGCAAGTTCCGCGACACTTCAGAAGTGGTGGCCGTCTGCGACAGGAATGCCGGACGCCTGGCGCGTGCCGTGAAGCTCATCACCGAGACCGGCGCCAGCCAGCCGCGCGGCTACAGCGCGGCCGACTTCGACCGCATGATCCGTGAAACGAAGCCGCAGTTCGTGATCGTCACCACCACCGACGCCAGCCACGACGACTACATCGTGCGTGCGCTCGACGCCGGCTGCGACGTGATCACCGAAAAGCCGATGACGACCACCGCCGAAAAGGCGCAGCGCATCCTCGATGCCGTCAAGCGCACTGGCCGCCAGGTGCGCGTCACCTTCAACTACCGCTACTCGCCGCCGCGCACCCAGATCAAGGAACTGCTGATGTCGGGCGAGATCGGCGACGTCATTTCGGTCGACTTCACCTGGCTGCTCAACACCGTGCACGGCGCGGATTACTTCCGCCGCTGGCATGGCAACAAGGCGAATTCGGGCGGCCTGATGGTGCACAAGTCGACCCACCACTTCGACCTGGTCAACTGGTGGCTCGGCGCCCAGCCGGAAACCGTCCACGCCTTCGGCTCGCGCCAGTTCTACACGCCGGAAACCGCGCGCCGCATGGGCCTGTCCGGTCCGCACGAGCGCTGCCTCACCTGCCCCGAAAAACAGAAGTGCAGCTTCTATTTCGACCTCGCTTCCGATCCGGGCCTGAAAGCCCTCTATCTCGACAACGAGAAGTACGACGGCTACTACCGCGACCAGTGCGTCTGGCGCCCCAGCATCGACATCGAGGACACCATGAACGTGATGGTCCGCTACGACAATGGCGCGCACCTGAACTACGCGCTGTCGGCCTATGACGCCTGGGAGGGTTACCACATCGCCTTCAACGGCACCAAGGGCCGCATCGAACACCGCATCGTCGAATCCGGCGGCGCGGCCGGCGCAGCCAAGGTCCAGAGCGGCAGCGAAAGCGTCTCGATCCGCGTCATCCCGATGCGCGGCCAGCCGCGCGACATCGAGCCGATCATCGGCAAGGGCAGCCATGGCGGCGGCGACGACGTCATGCTTACCGAAATCTTCGGCGACGGCCCGGCCGACAAGTACAAGCGCGCATCGGACGAGCGCGCCGGCGCCTGGTCGGCCCTGGTCGGGATTGCGGCCAACAAATGCTTCGAGACCGGGCAGACGGTACGTGTCGCCGACCTGGTGACCGGCCTCACCCCGCCGGACCGCGCCCCCATGCCGGACCGCCGCGCACCGGTACCGATGCCGATCCGGATCAAGATTCCCTGACGCGGCACCCGGATCCCGGCAAAGACCGAACCCCATTCCAGCGCAAGCGGAACGGGGTTTTTCCATTCGAGCTGGATGAATTGCTCATCCAGAAGGCAATTCCAGTTCCATAAATAGAGCGAATCACCTAAAAGTGTTGTGTACTGCACAGTTGACACTTGTACTTACGTAAATATTTGCCCAAAATCAAGTTGCCGTAGTTATATGAGACGTAGTTTTTGTGATGCCGTAAATTAATCTCAACAAGGGGACAAGATGGTGAATCAACCGAAGAAACGGGTATTGCTGGCAACCGCACTAGTATCGGCCATGGCATCGGCGTTCGCGCAGGAAGCAGCGGACAGCCAGAAAGAGCCGGCCACCGTGGTGGTGCTGGGTTCGCGTACCCAGGCCAAGACCGCACTCGACACCGCGGTACCGGTGGGCCTGATCAGCGCGAAAGACCTGCAGTCGGCCGGCTCGCTCGAACTCGGCAAGGTGCTGCAGGATCTCGACCCGTCGTTCAACTTCACGACGACCTTCATCAGCGACGGCACCGACATCATCCGCCCCGCCACGCTGCGCGGCCTCGGCCCCGACCAGCTGCTGGTGCTGGTGAACGGCAAGCGCCGCCACCAGCAGGCCCTGGTCAACGTGCAGCAGACCATCGGCCGCGGCTCGGCCGGCACCGACATCAATGCGATTCCCCTGTCCGCCATCCAGTCGATCGAAGTGCTGCGCGACGGCGCGGCCGCGCAATACGGCTCGGATGCGATCGCCGGCGTGATCAACATCGTGCTGAAGAAAGGCGCCACCGATACCCTGTTCAGCGCCAGCGCCGGCACCACCAGCGAAGGCGACGGCGACACCTATACCGCCAGCGCGCACAAGGGCTTCGCCCTGGGCGCGGACGGCGGCTACATGAACCTGTCGGTCGAAGGCCGGCGCCGCAACGAGACCAACCGCGCAGGCCCGGATTCGCTGCGCGTCAACCCGCCGCGCGTGACCCAGCGCATCGGCGACAGCCTGGCCAAGGACGGCTACCTGTGGCTGAACGCCTCGCTGCCGATGGGCGGCGGCGAACTGTACACCTTCGGCGGCGCCTCGAAGCGCACCGGCGATTCCTCGGGCTTCTTCCGCTCGGCGGGCGATGCGCGCAACGTGCCGGCGGTGTACCCGAACGGCTTCCTGCCGAACATCATCACCACCGTCAAGGATGCCTCGCTCGGCCTCGGCTACAAGCACGACCTGGCCGGCGACTGGAGCGTGGACCTGAGCGTCAACCATGGCCGCAGCGAGCTCGGTTTCCACGAGCGCAATTCGATCAACGTCAGCTACTACTACGAAACCGGCAGCTCGCCGCTCGAAGCCGACACCGGCAAGCTGAAATTCGACCAGACCACCCTCAACCTCGACTTCAAGGGTTCGGTGGACTTCGCCGGCGCCCCGCTCTACATCGGCACCGGCTTCGAATGGCGCCAGGATAACTACCAGATCGTGGCGGGCGACCCGGTGTCCTACCAGTACGGCCGCACCAACGATCCGCGCAAGATCATCCGCGACCAGACCGGCGGCATCGCGGCTTCCGGCATCCAGGGCTTCCCGGGCTATACCCCGGGCACCGAAGTGGACGACGGCCGCCACAACACCGCCTACTACGTCGACCTCGAACGCAAGATCGGCGACACGCTCTCGCTCGGCGCCGCCCTGCGCCACGAACGCTACTCGGACTTCGGCAACACCACCATCGGCAAGCTGAGCTTCCGCTACGACCCGTCGCGCACGCTCGGCCTGCGCGCCAGCGCCTCGACCGGCTTCCGCGCGCCGGGCGTGCAGCAGAAGTTCTACAGCTCGGTGTCGACCAACCTGAACGCCGCCGGCGTGCTGACCGAAACCCTGACCGCGCGCGAGAACAGCGCAGTGACCCGCGCCTTCGGCATCGCACCGCTGCAGGAAGAAACCTCGAAGAGCGCCAGCATCGGCGCGATCCTGCGCCCGACGCCGAACTTCTCGGTGACGGCCGACCTGTACCGCACCAACATCGACGACCGCATCGTGTTCTCGTCGAACATCGCGCCGGAATCGGGCGCCTGCGCGACCGCGGCCGCCTGCCCGATCAAGGCCATCCTCGATCCGCTGCGCGTGGGCCAGGCCCAGTTCTTCACCAACGCGATCGACACCTCGACGACCGGCTTCGACCTGGTGGCCCAGCACACCACGCGCGGCCAGGGCTCGACCCTGGTGCTGTCCGGCCAGCTCGGCTTCAACCGCACCAAGGTGAAGAACCGCCATTCGCAGTCCTCGGTGCTCACCGGCGCCCAGCTGTTCGACGACACCCAGGTGACCCTGATCGAAAAAGGCCAGCCGCGCCAGCACCACGTGGTGGCGGCCGACTACACCATCGGGCAGTGGAATGCGACGGCACGCGCGAACTACTTTGGCGAAGTGGAAGGCCAGGGCTTCACCCCGGGCTTCATCCAGACCTGGTCGGCGAAGTGGATCCTCGACCTGACCGGCCGCTACAACTTCAACAAGAAGCTGAGCCTGAGCGCGGGTATCAACAACGTGTTCGACACCTACCCGACCAAGTGGGATCCGGTCAAGGCGGCGCCGTTCCCGCAGCTGGGCTTCACGCATTGCTGGGAAACCTGCCCGTTCGGGATCAATGGGCGGTCGATGTACGCGAAGGTGGATTACGCGTTCTAAGGCAGTGACCCGCGACCCGCGCCTGGCGCAGGTCGCGGGAAGTCTTTATGGCTCTGCGCCGCATAGGCGCAGAGCTGTAGGGCGAGATTACTTGCGGTTGCGGCGGCGAGCCAAGGCGAGACCACCCAGCGCCAAAAGCGGGGCCAGCACGGGCCAGGGTCAGATCTGACATTGGGGCCAGGGTCAGGTCTGGGGCCAGGGTCATGGGGCCAGGGTCAGGTCTGACATTCGAACACGAGCTCTTCCATACTACTGTTGAGTTCGTGTCTGAAAGTCAGACCTGACCCCGGTGTACATCTGCCAGTGCCACGCCACAGCGTCGATGATGATTTGATTGGCCTAGCGGCGTTCGCGCCACCAGAGCAGCAGCATCGCCAGGGTGAACGTGAGCGCGAAGGGCCAGGCCGGGAAAGCCTGTACCGCACCTGCCAATGCCTTCACCGGCGTACGCGCGGCATAGCGCGCGGTGGCATCGCGGCGCTGCGCAGCCTGCCATTGCGGCCAGTCGCCGGGTGCGTAGACATAGACCGCATGCGCGCCCGCCTTCGCATCCTTCACCTGCAGCCAGCCCGATTTCTCTGGCCAAACAGCCACGCAGGCCGCATCGGTACGGGGCGACCAGCTACGCACCAGTTTCAGGTCCGGGAACGTCACCTCGCCCTTTACTCCGCGTGCGCACAGTTCCATGCGCTGTCCCGGCAGCGGCAGTTCTTCCGGCTCCAGCCACTCCACCTCTTGCGGTCTCTCCACGCCGACCCGGTCCAGCACGCCCTGCCACCACAGCGCCAGCGCCTGCGGTTCGGCGATCGCATGGCGGTGCCATTCGCTGGCGCCGAGCCAGGCGATGCGGCCTTTCTGCCAGCTGCGCGTCCACACCAGGTTGTCCGTGCCCGCCCATGCGCCGGCCTCGCGTGACGCCGGGTTGAGCGGCGCCACCGGGAGCTCGAGCGGGGCGTCGATCTTCTTGTCCGCAGGCTGCGCCTTCAGCTGCAGGCCGAGTGTTCGCGACCAGACACCCGGGTCGTTGGCATTCGCTCCCAGCACCAGCAGCGGCAGGCCGCCGGCCACGCGTCCCAGCAATGCGGAGCGTTCGGCTCCGCTCGCGCGCTCGAACCAGGCGGCGTCGATGACCAGCAGGTTGGGCGCCTTCATCTCTTCCAGCGGCAGTTCGGTGCGCGTGATGGCGCGGCCAAGCACCACCTGCCAGTCGAGCAGCGCACCGCTGCCGGCCAGCAGTTCGTTGAGCGTGCGCAGGTCGAACGAAGGCGCACCGAAGCGTCCTTGCACCTGCAGGATGTTCGGCTCGATGACGGTCAGCGGCACCGGTCCTTCGGCCAGCGTCTTGCCGGCGCCATCCAGCAGGCGGGCCTTGAGCACGACCCGCTCGGCCAGCGGCGGCATCCAGTTCACCACCAGGTCGCCGGCGCCGCGCGCATCCGCGATGACCTGGCCGTTTTCCCCCAGCAGCTGCAGGCGTGCGTCCGTCTTGTCGTCGCGCTGCACGCGCAGCGTGAACGTGCGGCCGAGCGCGAGCTGGCGCGGATAGTGCAGGCGCAGGCTGCCGCCCTCGGGGCGCTGCCATTGCAGGGGCAGCGCGGGCAGGTCGTTCCATTGCGCGGCGCGCAGGCCGTCGCCCTTGAGCGCGAAGGCACGCACCCCGTCCAGCATCGGCGCCGGCGCGGCCGCGTCGAGCGTCAGGGTCCGTCCGGTGTCGCCCGGCAGGCGGATACCGGCCGCAAACAGGCCGAGCGCTGCGGCGGCAAGCAGCACCAGCAGCGCGTCGATGAATGTGCGGCGCCAGGCGTAGATACCGGCACTGGCAATGCCTGCGCCGCCGATCAAGGCCAGCATCAGGTTCGTGCTCATCATGGCTTCACTCCTTCACGCCACGCGCGCACGAAGGGCGTTTCCACCGTGGGCTTTGCCTGCAACAGCACCTGTCCCTGCCCCGCTCCCTGACGCAGCCAGGCGCGCAGCACCGGCCGGCACGCCAGGCAACCATCAGCCACGTCCTGGATCGCCTTCTGCGCCGACAGGCGCTGGTCGTCGTCCTGCAGGCGGCTGCGCACCCAGTCGTGCGCGCTGCGGGTCCACAGCGCCGGCAGCGGACCGTCGGCCGACAGCGCCTGCACCAGCAGGCTCACGTCCTCCGGCACGCGCTTCTCGGCACCGCCCTGCTCGCGGCGGTAGCTCGCAGTACCATCCATGTCGCCGCTCATGCGCTTCTCTTCCTTGATCGGCGGCGGCACGAAGGCGGTCTTGTGCAGGTAGATGCGTTCTGCCTGCTGCAATTCCTTGATCGCCTCGAGCGCCTTGTGCTCGGGCGGCAGCGCCGGCTTCGGCGTGATCGCGCGCAGCGCCTTCTCGGCATCCCACATCGCCATCAGCGCGCGGCGCAGCACTTTTTTCGTCTCTTCGTCGAACAGGGTGGCGTTCTCGGCCTCGTCATGGGCGTGGCCGTACTGGTGCAGGATGTCCTGCTTGCCGCCACCCTCAGCGCCGCCGTGGTCGTCGTGGTCGTCGTCGCCGTCGGCAAACAGGGATGACTCTTCGCCGAGGAACTGGCCGTAGCGGCGGCGCAGCGCGCCCTGGTCGTTGGCGATCTTCTGGCTGCGGTCGCGCACCGTCTCCTCGCTCATCTTCGTGGCGCGCATGTCGGCCACCAGCTGCTCGGTATCGATGATGATCTGGCGCTGGCTGCGCAGGCTCTGGGGCTTGACCAGCATCGGCATCGCGGCGCTCTCTTCTTCCGCTTCTCCCGGCGGGGCGGGCAAGCGCAAGGTATAGGTCGGCGACTGCACCGTATGCGGACGCGCCGCGTTGTCGCTCGCGCGTACGAAGAAGTACAGCTCGTCGCCCGGCTCCATGCCCAGCTCCGCCAGCGACCAGTTCTTCGACCAGTTGCGCTGCTTCGGGTCTGGCGAAGTCGGAAGCGGCATCTCGCGGTCGGTGAAGCGGATGTTCTCGCCGCTGCCGCGCGCCAAGGTCATGTGCAGGGTGGCGCGGGCTACGACGTAGTCGTCGCGCACCTTCACGCCCATGGCGGCGCTGCTTGCCGTCTCGGATAGCTCCTGCACCATCCGGGTGGGCGCGGTGACCGTGATTTCCGGCGGCTGGTCGGGGATGACCTTGACCGTGTAGCGCTTGCCGCGCCAGCGCCAGAACACCGATTCGGTGGCGGTCCAGCGCGCGCACTCCTTGCCGGGCTTGAGCAGCTCGCCGGTGCTGAGTTCGATGCTTTCCTCCGCCGCCGACGGGTCTTTCAGGCACCAGCTCATGACGGTCTGTTCGGGAACCTGCAAGTCCTTCGGCGCCGACTCGACCGGCGCCGCCCTGGTGTAGGCCGGCGGCGCGGTGCGCACCACCAGCTGGCTCGCAACCGGGGCAGCGATCGCCACCGGCGCCTTGCCCGGGGCGTTTGCGCTGCCCTGCGGCGCGGCGCTGGTCGCGAACCAGACGGCAGCCGCCGCGGCCATGCTCCCCAGCAGCCAGGGCGCGCCGGTTTTCACGCGGCCGCGCGCGATGCTCCGCAACTGCTGCCCGGAGACGGCGGCGTCGAGGCGGTCGAGGACGCGGCGGCGCTGCAGCTGGGCCACGGGCGTCGGCGCATGCTCGATCAGCGCGCTGCTGTCTTCCATCTCGGGCACGGCGCCGTCCAGCCAGGACGTCCATTCGATGCCGACGCGGCGCCGCAGGATGGCCCAGTCCCAGGCGCACCACATGGTCCAGGCGATCAGGCCGGGGGCCGAGCGGATGACCAGCCATGGCAAGGCCCCGGCGATCCAGAGCGGCAGCCGGCGCAGCTGGGCGGCGCGCCAGACGCGCCGGGTGATCTCAACGCCGTCTTGCATGCGTCAGTATCCTTTCGAGCAAGAACAAGGCCACCAGCGCGGCCATCAGCATGTCGCGCAGAGCGCCGCTCGGTTCCGGCGCACGGGCAGTGCTGGATGCCTCGAACACGCGCGAGGGCGCCGTGTAGGCCGGCGGACCGGCATGCAGACGCTGCCAGTTGTCCAGCAGGGCGCGCGCGGCATCGGCGGTTTGTGGCGGCCAGGCTTGCGCATGCCACAGGCGGCCGCGCGGGCTGTCGGCGTAGCGCAGGCCGTCCACTTGCGCCGCCTTGCCCAGTTCCGGGAAGGCGGCGGTGTCGGTCACGAGCCACAGCGGCGCACGCAGCGACGCCGGCGGTGCGTCCTTGCGATCCCAGACGACGAGGGCGGTCTTCGCACCTGGCGCATCGTCGATGGCAATGCCATCGGTGGTGAACACACGGCGCCACTGTTCCGGGCGCTCGCTCACGATATGGACGCGACGCTCGACCTTTTCCAGCGGGCGCGCCAGCGTGCGCAGTTCGATCCGTCGCCCGAATTCCGGCAGCAGCGCCGGCATCGGCACGTCACCCAGCACAAGCAGGCGCGCTTCCGGGCGCCATTCGCGCTGGTGGGCCCGCAGCCAGCTGATCGCTTGCACAGCCGGCATGCTCAGGCGGTCGGCCTTGGCCAGCCCGGCCTGCGCCGCCTGTTGTTCAACCCATTTGGGGTCGGTGCCGGTAGCGACGATCACGGTATCGCCGCGCCAGGGCATGACCGGATCGGCCAGCCAGGCGATGGCGGTGGCGAGCAGCAGGCAGCGCACCAGCAAGAGAATGACGTTGTTCCAGCGCCAGGCGCGCGTCTGGCGCGGCTCGGCGCGCGGCAGGAAGCGGGCCGTGGCCAGCAGCTCGGCCTTGTGCTGCTCGCGCTTGCGCCGGTGCCACCAGATCGGCAGCAGCAGGATGGGCAGTGCGAACCACCAGAGTTGATTCATGGCCGGCCTCCCGGACGGCGCAGCCATAGGCGCAGGACCTCGCCCGGCGGCTGCTCGATGCGCGCGGCCACCAGCGGAATGTCGCTCTTGCGGCAGGCCGCCGTGACAGTGGCGAAGTGCTGCTCACGGTTCTGGCGGTAGCCTTCCTTCAGGTCGGAACCGAAGCGGTAGACACCGGTGCCCTGCTCCGGGTCGCGATAGGCCAGCGCCGAGGAGAAACTTGCGTCGACCTCCGCCTGCGTTTGCAGGCACAGCACGCGCACGTCGTGGCGCATGCCGCGCAGGCGCACCAGGGCCTGCGACAGGGGCGAGGGCCAGTCGAGCAGGTCGCTGGCCGCGAAGATGACGCTGGGCGACTGCGCGAAATGCAGGCTGGCGCGCAGGGTGTCGGCATCCGGCAGTTCGCCGTCCGCCTGCACGCGGCTGAGTTGCAGCAGCACGCGCTGCAGCTGGCGCGGGCCGCGCAAGGCCGGCGTGAATTGCACCTTGCCCCCGTTCAGCACCACCAGGCCAAAGGCGTCGCCCTGGCGCTGGGCTATGGCGGCCACGCAGCCGAGCACGGTGCGGGCATAGGCCAGCTTGTCGACACCCTCGACTTCGCGGCTGGGCTCGAGCATCGATGCACTGGCGTCCAGCACCAGCCAGACCGCCACGTGGCTGTCGCGCTCCGCTTCGCGCACGAAGTATCGGTCGGCGCGCGCCAGCAGTTTCCAGTCGACGCGGCGCCACTCATCCCCGGGCGCATAGGCCCGGTATTCGGAGAATTCGACGCCCGCCCCGCGTTCGCGCCCGGCGTGGATGCCATGGCCGAGGCCCGCCAGCACATGGCGGATCACGAGGTCGAGCTTCTGCGTGTGCGCGATCAGCGCGGTCTTCGCCAGCGACAAGATTAATCGACCCGGATCTCGTTACGCAGGGCGTGCAGGATGTCGGCGATGGCGATGCCGTCGGCCTCCGCCTCGAAGTTGCGCAGCACGCGGTGCGCCAGGACCGGCAGCAGCATGGCCTGGATGTCATCGCGCGTGACTGCCAGGCGGCCCTGCATCAGGGCGCGCGCTTTCGAGGCCAGTACCAGGGCCTGGCCGGCGCGCGGGCCAGCGCCCCAGCCGACGTGCTGCTTCACCGCGGCCACGGTGGTCAGGGCCGGACGGGTGTTACGCACCAGGCGCGTGGCGTAGCGCAGCAGGTGTTCGCCGATCTCGATGTCGCGCACCAGCTGCTGCAGGCGCAGCAGGGTCTCGACCGACATCGCCGGCTCGGCGTCATCCAGGCCCGCGTGGGTGGTGCGCGAGACCATCAGCACCTCTTCGTCCTCGGTCGGGTAGACCACATCGATGCGCAGCAGGAAGCGGTCGAGCTGGGCTTCCGGGAGCGGATAGGTGCCGGCCTGCTCGATCGGGTTCTGCGTCGCCAGCACGAAGAAGGGACGCGGCAGCTTGTGCGTGGTGCCGGCGAAGGTGACGGCGCGCTCCTGCATCGCTTCCAGCAGCGCCGACTGGGTCTTGGGTGGCGCGCGGTTGATCTCGTCCGCCAGCAGCACCTGGGTGAACACGGGGCCCTGCTGGAAGCGGAACACGCGCTGGCGCGTCGTGGTGTCTTCTTCCAGGATCTCGGTACCGACGATATCGGAGGGCATCAGGTCCGGGGTGAACTGCACGCGGCGGAACTGCATGTCGGTGGCCTGCGCCAGCGATTTCACCAGCAGGGTCTTGCCCAGTCCCGGCACGCCTTCGACCAGGGCGTGGCCGCCGGCCAGCAGGCAGGTGACCAGCAGGTCGACCACTTCTTCCTGGCCGATGATCACGCGCGCCATGCTTGCCTTCAGCTCGCCCACCTTCGCGCTCAAGGACGCGATTTCCTGTTCACTCCATGCTACCGCATCACGTTCCGCCACCACTTACGCTCCCAACGCATATTGAATGATATTGACCGCGAAGCGGGTGTTGTCGACCGCGAGGAACCGCTTGTTGCGGAAGTCGTAGTCCCACTCGCATCCGTAGTCCTTGTTCGAGTACAGCAGGCGGATGCGCCCGCCGAACTCGATCGCCTTCAGGTACTCGTGCACCAGGTCGTCGCCCCAGCCATTGAGTTCCCCGCCGGTGGTCGGCGGCCCGTCGAACTTGAAGAAGCAGGAATACAGCGGGTGCGTATTCGGGATCTTCTTCAGTGCGGAGGCGCCGAAAATCTTGACCATCTCGGCCTCGAACGATTTCGCGAACAGGCCGTCGATGTCGTGGTTGCAGTCGTCCACGAAGACGAAGCCGCCGCCACGCACGTATTTCTCCAGGTTGCGCCGTTCCGCCGGGGTGAACTGCACCAGCTTGTGCCCCGCGAAGTAGCAGAACGGCGCCTGCAGCATCTTCGGATCCGACAGGGCGACGATGCGCTCCGCCGGATCCACCCGCAGCGTGGTGTACTCGACCAGCGAGTTCAGCACGTTGCTGGGCATACGGATATCCACGTCCCAGTCGCCCGACTCGTAGCTCAGGCGCGTGAAGTAGAAATCGAAGTTCGCCATTAGAAGAAGCGCGCCATTTACACCGCGTCGGACAGCGAGGTGAAGTTGAAGTCGCGGACCTTCATCGGCGGCAGCACCATCTGGAACGGCACTTCGTCGCCACCGATGATCTCGGGCTTGCCCAGTTCATCGATGTTGTTGAGGATGGTGACTGGGCTTTCGTTGAAGCGGAAGTTCTTCACCGGATGCTTGATCTTGCCGTTCTCGACGTAGAAGGTACCGTCGCGGGTCAGCCCGGTAATCAAGAGCGACTGCGGGTCGACCATGCGGATGTACCAGGTGCGGGTGACCACGACGCCCTTCTTGGTACCGGCGATCAGCTCTTCCAGCGACTTGGTGCCGCCGGCCATGATCATGTTGCCGTGGCCCGCCGTGGCCTGGTTGCCGGTCTTCTGCGCCCAGTACGGCGAATAGCCGAGCGAGGCGACGCGGCCGTCCTTGATGATGTCGGTGCGCTTGCGGGCGATCATGGTCTGGTTGTCCCACGGCGCCACCGGCACGTCCGGATTCCACGGGTCGGCCCAGATGTTGACCTGCTGGTCAAACAGCTTCTCGCCCAGGCGGTTGCCGCCGCCCTTCTTGGCCAGGAAGCTGCGGCCTTCGTCGGCGGCGCGCGCGCCGAAGGAGCTGAACATGTTGCCGAGGATTTCCGAGGTCGCGGCAGGTTCCAGGATCACGGTGTAGCGGCCCGGCTCCAGCGCTTTCGCATCGACCGAACGCAGGGCCTTGTCGATCGCGATCTCGGCCGCTTCGGCCGCGTTGAAGCGGCGCGCATCGACCGCCGAGCGGGTCACCCAGCCCGAACCGCGGCCGTCTTCGGTGCGCGCGGTGCAGGTGAAGGACAGGTCGGTGAATTCCTGGAAGCCGAACACGCCCTTCGAGTTGGCGATGCAGGCGAAGCGGTTGCTATCGGTGAAGAAGCCGGCGGTGACCAGCTTCTTGGCGCGCGCCCGGCTGATCGAGGCGGCCGCCACTTCGGCGCGGTAGTCCGGATCGATGGCCGCGGTCGACGACATGAAGGTCTTGGTGCTCAGGTATTCCTGCTTGCCGACGCTTGGGACGAATTCCGGATTCTCCGGCGCCAGGCGCGCCAGTTCCTCGGCGCGACGCACGGCCTTTTCCAGCGACTTGTCGTCGAACTCGTTGATGACGGCGGTGCCGACGCGCTTGCCGAAGGCGACGCGCACGGCCAGTTCGGTGTCTTCGGTCAGGCCGGCGGTCGACACGCTGTTGCGCGCGAAGCGGATGTTACCGGTGGTGTTGCCCTCGATCGACACGTTGCACTCGTCGGCTTTCGAGAAACCGATCACGCGGTCGGCGATGCGTTTTGCTTGTTCCTGGTTCAGCTGTTTCATGATGTTCTTCCCCTCAACCGATCTTGCGTGCGGTATTGATGACGTTGATGCCATTGAAGCGCGCGGTGCTCGAACCATGCGAGACTGCGCTGACCTGGCTCGGCTGGCCTTTGCCGTCGAAGAACGAGCCGCCCATGCGCCAGTCGCGCTCGTCGCAGATGGCCGAGCAGGCGTTCCAGAATTCCTGGGTATTGGTCTGGTAAGCGACATCTTCCAGCTGGCCGGTGATCTTGCCGTTCTTGATCTCGTAGAACAGCGTGCCGCCGAACTGGGAGTTGTAGCGCTGCTGGTCGATCGAGTAGGAACCGCGGCCGAGGATGTAGATGCCCTTCTTGACATCCTTGACCATCTCGTCCGGGGTCAGGCGCTGCTTGCCCGCCTCCAGCGAGATGTTCGGCATGCGCTGGAACTGGATGGTGCTCCAGCTGTCGGCATACGAGCAGCCGTGCGATTCCTTCTCGCCGATGATGTGGGCCTGGTCGCGCGTGGCCTGGTAGTTGACCAGGATGCCGTTGCGGATGATGTCCCACTTCTTGGCGCGCACGCCTTCGTCGTCGTAGCCGATCAGGCCGAGCGAACCCGGGGTGGTACGGTCCGCAACGAAGTTCACGCGTTCGGAACCGTACTTGAATTTCTTCGATTCCCACTTGTCCAGGCCCACGAAGCTGGTGCCGGCGTAGTTGGCTTCGTAGCCGAGCACGCGGTCCAGTTCCGTCGGGTGGCCGACGTTCTCGTGGATGGTGAGGAACAGGTGTTCGGGGCTCAGCACCAGGTCGTACTTGCCCGGCTCGACCGACTTGGCGCTCAGCTTGTCGCGCGCCTGCTTGCCGGACAGCCGGGCGTCCTCGATGATGTCGTAGGAATTGGTGTACAGCGTGGTCACGCCGCCCGCGGCCTGCACCTTGTCGCTGGCTTTCGCGTCGAAGTACTCGTAGCCCATGCTCACCGGCGAGCTCAGGCCGGCGCGCGAGCGGAACTTGCCGCTGGCCTTGTCGACGGCGGTCGCATTGATCGGGGCCCACAGGCGGTGGATGTCCTGGTCGATGTAGGAGCCGTCGGTGGAGGCGAAGTACTTCTGCTGGTTGATCTGGAACAGCGAGGCAGTCATGAAGCTGGCGCCGGCGTCCAGGCCCGCCTTGTTGGCGGCGATCAGCATGTCGGCCTTGTCCTTGACCGGGATGCTGCGCCAGTCCTTCTTGACCGGGGTGGCCCAGGCCACTTCGCCGACGCCCTTCACCGGGGCGAGGCGCACCGGTTCGGTCTGCAGCCGGGCGTTGGCCTTGGCGATGGCCACCGCCTGGCGCGCCGCGTTGGCGATGCCGTCCGGGGTCATGTTGTTGGTCGAGGCAAAGCCGTAGGCGCCGTTGGCGATCACGCGCACGCCGACGCCGGTCGACTCGGTGTTGCTGATGTTCTCGACGTTCAGGTCGCGCGTGATGATGAACTGGTTCAGGTAGCGGCCGATGCGCACGTCGCAATAGGACGCGCCGGCCTTGGTGGCGGCGTTCAGCGCGGTATCGGCAAGAAGCTTCTTGGCGCTGGCGGGCATGGCGCTCATCAGCTCATCGGCGGCGATGGCATTGCCGAAGACCGGAATGAGCATGGCGCCGGCCGTGCCGGCGCCGATCTGGAGGAATTTACGACGTTCCATGGTGGTTTCCGTATGTGTACGCGGGGCGTGTTGCTTACACCGCGTCCGAGAGCGAGGTAAAGTTGAAATCGCGGATCTTCATCGACGGGATCAGCATCGAGTAGTTCGCCTCGTCGCCGCCGATCACCAGCGGCTTGCCGATTTCCTCGATGTTGTTCAGCATGGTCACCGGGCTCTCGTTGAAGCGGAAGTTCTTGATCGGGTACTTGACCTTGCCGTTCTCGATGTAGAAGGTGCCGTCGCGGGTCAGGCCCGTGACCAGCACCGACTGCGGGTCCACCATGCGGATGTACCAGGTGCGGGTCACCAGCACGCCCTTCTTGGTGTTGGCGATCAGCTCCGCCGTGCTCTTGTCGGTGCCGGCCATGATGATGTTGCCGGCGCCGCCGGTGGCGCGCTGGTTCTTCTTCTGGGCCCAGTAGCGCGAGTAGTTCAGCGCGTTGATGCGGCCGTCCTTCACCAGGTGGGTGCGTTCGCGCGGCAGCATGTTGCCGTCCCACGGCAGCACCGGCACGTCCTTGTCCCACGGGTCCGACCAGATGTTGACCTGCTGGTCGAACAGCTTGTCGCCGAGGCGGTTGGCGCCGCCCTTCTTCGACAGGAAGCTGCGGCCTTCGTCGGCCATGCGGGCGTTGAAGCCGCCGATCATGAAGGTCAGCAGGTCGCTGGTGGCGCTCGGCTCCATCACCACGGTGTAGCGGCCCGGCTCGAGCGCCTTGGCGTCCACCGAGCGCAGTGCCTTCTCAATGGCGACGTCGGCCGCTTCGCGCGGGTCGAATTTGGCCACGTCGCGCGCCGAGCGCTTGACCCAGCCCGAACCGCGGCCGTCTTCGGTGCGCACGGTGCAGGTGAAGTCGAGCGAGGTGGCGACCTGGTGGCCGAACACGCCGTTCGAGTTGGCGATGGTTTCAAAGCTCTCGCGGTCGGTGAAGAAGCCGGCTGCGACCAGGCCCTTCTTGCGGCAGGCTTCCATCGCATAGGCGGCGGCCTGGGCGCGGAATTCCGGATCGATGGCGGCGGTGCGCTGGACATACGTCTCGGACGACTGGTAGGCGGTCTTGCCGATCGTCGGCATGAACTCCGGGTTCTCCGGCGCCAGGCGCGCCAGGTCTTCGGCGCGGCGCACGGCCTTTTCCAGCGACTTGTCGTCGAACTCGTTGATGGTGGCGGTGCCCTGGCGCTTGCCGAAGGCGACCTGCACCTGGATCTGGGTGTCGTCGGCCAGGCCGGCGGTCGACACGGCGTTGCGGGCGAAGCGGATGTTGCCGATGCGGCTGCCTTCGACGTTGACGATGCACTCGTCGGCTTTCGAGAGCGACAGCACGCGGTCGGTGATGCGCTTGGTCTGGTCCTGGGTCAGGATGCTCATGGGGGTCCTCTGCCTTAGCCGATCTTGCGGGCGGTGTTGATCACGTTGATGCCGTTGAAGCGCGTGGTCGACGAACCGTGCGAAACGATACTGATCTGCGGCGGCTGACCTTTGCCGTCGAAGAAGGAACCGCCCATGCGCCAGTCGCGCTCGTCGCAGATGGCCGAGCAGGCAGTCCAGAACTCCTGCGTGTTGGCCTGGTAGGCGACGTCTTCCAGCATCGGGCCGATCTTGCCGTCCTTGATCTCGTAGAACAGCTGGCCGCCGAACTGGAAGTTGTAGCGCTGCTGGTCGATCGAGAACGAGCCGTCGCCGACGATGTAGATGCCCTTCTTGATGTCCTTGACCATCTCGTCCGGGGTCAGCTTCTTCTTGCCGGCGGCGAGCGAAACGTTCGGCATGCGCTGGAACTGCACCGAATTCCAGGAGTCGGCATACGAGCAGCCATGCGATTCCTTTTCGCCGATGATGTGGGCCTGGTCGCGGGTGGCCTGGTAGTTGACCAGGACGCCGTCCTTAATGATGTCCCACTTCTTGGTCTTGACGCCTTCGTCGTCGTAGCCCACGCAGCCGAGCGAACCCGGGGTGATCTTGTCGGCGTACAGGTTGACCATCGGGTTACCGTACTTGAATTTCTTGGTTTCCCACTTGTCGAGGGTGGCGAAGCTGGTGCCGGCGTAGTTGGCTTCGTAGCCGAGCACGCGGTCCAGCTCCGTCGGGTGGCCGACATTCTCGTGGATGGTCAGCCACAGGTGTTCCGGGGACAGCATCAGGTCGTACTTGCCCGGGGTGACCGACTTGGCGGTCAGCTTCGTTCTAGCGTCGCGACCGGCGGCCTTCGCATCCTCGATCAGGTCGTACGAACCGGTGTACAGGGTGGCGACGCCGCCGGCGGCCTTGATCTTGTGCTCGGGGCGGGCGTCGAGGTATTCGTAGCCCATGCCGACTGGCGCACCCAAGCCGGACCTCGAGCGGAACTTGCCGGTGGTCTTGTCCACGGCGGTGGCCTGGAACGGAGCCCACAGGCGGTGCACGTCCTGCTCGATGTAGGAGCCGTCGGTGGAGGCGAAGTACTTCTGCTGGTTCACCTGGAACAGCATCGAGTTCATGAAGGTCGCGCCGCCGTCCATGCCGGCCTTGTTGGCGGCGATCAGCAGGTCCGCCTTCTCCTTGATCGGCACCGTGCGCCAGTCCTTCTTGATCGGCGTGGCCCAGGATACCTCCCCCACGCCCTTCACTGGTGCAAGGCGCACCGGTTCGGACTGCAGCTTGGCGTTGGCCTTGGCGATCGCCACCGCCTGGCGCGCCGCGTTGGCGATGCCGTCGTTCGACATGTCCGAGGTGGCGGCGAAGCCGTAGGCGCCGTTCGCGATCACGCGCACGCCGACGCCGGCCGACTCGGTATTCGCCACGTTCTCGACATTCAGGTCGCGGGTCGTGATGAACTGGTTCAGGTAGCGGCCGATGCGCACGTCGGCGTAGCTGGCGCCGGCCTTGGTGGCGGCGTTCAGCGCGACGTCGGCCAGCGCCTTCTTGGCGGCCGTGGGCATGGAGCTGAGCAGTTCTTCCGCGGCGATCGCGCGGCTGAAGGGGACGAGCGTGGTAGCGAGCGCCAGGCTGCTAAAATTGAGAAAGGTACGGCGTTCCATAGAGTCTCCTGAAATCAAGCTACTTCTGGGCAGCGGTCCCGCCTTATGGTGCGGTCCGCTATTCGTATTTACGGCGCAAATGAAGGGTCTTCACCGGACCGATGCAGCCTCGGCAAACTTGTCAACCTTAGCAGCAACTTGCGCTTTTGAATAGGCAATTGTTGTGCCATGTCAAAGCGTCTTTCAAGTGCATGATTTGGTGGGCGCCCACTGTCCGGGGCGAGTGTCCGCGGGCGTATCCGGGTGTCCGCTGCGGACACATTGAAGAACGAAATGTATGCATATACAGGCAATGCTTGACTGTCCGCCAAGTGTGACCGATCATCAGCGCGGCGGCGGCGTCCCGCCCGGCCGCGCACAACACGATGGAGACTTCACACCGATGAAACGACTGATCCTGACCGCGATGCTGGCCACCGGCCTCGCCGGCGCCGCCGGTACCACCCTGGCGGACGACGCCCTGAAAGCCGCCATCGCGGGTGAACACCGCAGCGCCGCCAACAAGGCGCGCGACGCGGCGCGCCACCCCTACGAGACCCTCACCTTCTTCGGCATCAAGCCGAACATGACGGTGGTGGAGCTGGCGCCCTCGGGCGGCTGGTACACCGAGATCCTGGCCCCCTACCTGCGCCAGAACGGCAAGCTGATCGGCGCGGGCGAAGAGATCGCCCCGGAAAAGCGCTACGGCATGGCCTTCAAGAAGAAGCTCGATTCGAATCCGGCGATCTACGACAAGGTGGTCCCGAGCATCTTCGAACCGCCTGCGCGCTACCAGATCGCGGCGCCGAACAGCGTCGACATGGTGCTCACCTTCCGCAACCTGCACAACTGGGTCGGCGGCGGTGAAGACGCGCTGAAGACCACCTTCAAGGAAATCCACAAGGTCCTGAAGCCGGGCGGCGTGCTGGGCATCGTCGACCACCGCCTGCCAGCCTCGATGACGCAGGATGCCAAGGCCTCGAGCGGCTACGTGCACGAAGCCTGGGTGATCAAGCAGGTCGAAAGCGCAGGCTTCAAGCTGGCGGGTAAATCCGAAGTCAACGCCAACCCGAAGGACACCGCCAACCACGAAAAAGGCGTGTGGACCCTGCCGCCGGTGCTGGCCAACAAGGACAAGGACCGCGAGAAGTACATGGCGATCGGCGAGAGCGACCGCATGACGCTCAAGTTCGTGAAACAATAAGCTTCACACCGGGGGCGGCGCCTCCCGGTGACGATTCGTGTATTTCCTTCGGCGGCGAGCGTGTATATTCTTGCGAGTTGTACTATTCGCATCATTCGTACGTTTGAGCCACCGAAGGAATCCATGAAAACCGCACGCCTCGCAGCCGCCGTGGCATTCGCCCTGGCCGGCCTCGTCCACGCACAGGACACCACCCTTCCTCCAGCCCCCACGCCCGAGACGCCACCCTCGCAGGCGGTCGCGACCCCGTCGGCCACCAAGGCACCGGCCTTGCCGGCCATCGAGAACTCGGTGGTCAAGATCTTCGCCACCGTGCGCCGTCCCGACCCGTACAAGCCCTGGGCCAAGCAGTCGCCGGCCAACGTCACCGGCTCGGGCGTCATCATCGAGGGCAAGCGCATCCTGACCAATGCCCACGTGGTCGGCTATGCCAGCCAGGTCGAGGTGCAGGCCAGCCAGTCGGGCGACAAGGTCTCGGCCAAGGTGATCGCGCTGGCGCGCGGCCTGGACCTGGCGGTGCTGGAGCTGGAAGACCCCTCCTTCTTCGACAAGCGTCCGCCGGTACAGCGGGCGGCCGTGCTGCCGGACGTGCGCGAGGCGGTGTTCGCCTATGGCTATCCGGTCGGCGGCAATTCGCTCTCGACCACCCGCGGCATCGTCTCGCGCGTGGAGTTCGTCGGCTACGGTTCGTTCAGCTCGGGCCTGCGCATCCAGATCGACGCGCCGATCAACCCGGGCAACAGCGGCGGCCCGGTGATCGCCGGCGACAAGATGATCGGCCTGGCCTTCTCGATGGCGACCAACGCCCAGAACATCGGCTACGTGATCCCGAACGAAGAAATCGAGTTGTTCCTGAAGGACGTGGCGGACGGCCGCTACGACGGCAAGCCGCTGCTGCACGACAGCGTCCAGACCCTCGAGAACCCGGCGCTGCGCCAGTACCTGAAGCTCGACAAGTCGGTGGAAGGCGCGCTGGTGCACCGCCCGTACAAGCTTGACGCGAGCTGGCCGCTGAAGGAAGGCGACATCATCACCCACATCGGCGAGTACCCGATCGACAACCAGGGCATGGTGCAGCTGGGATCGAACCTGCGCGTGCGTTTCCAGTACCGCATCCAGCAGGTCGCCAGGAACGGCAAGCTGCCGATGACCATCGTCCGCGGCGGCAAGTCGATGAAGGTCGAGGTACCGGCCAGCGGCCCGCGTCCGCTCCTGATCCCGGACCTGAACGGCGCCTATCCATCCTACTTCGTGTACGGCCCGGTGGCCTTCACCCGAGCGACCAGTGAATTCCTGGCGTTCATGGTGATGAATGCGGCGGCCGCCAATGCCTACGCCTTCAACGACAGCCCCCTGATCACGCAGCGCGGCGATTCGCCGGACCCGGCACGCGAGGAGCTGGTGGTGATCAGCGGTCCGTTCTTCCCGCACAAGCTGGTGAGCGGCTACAGCAACCGCTTCGGTTCGGTGGTCGATACGGTCAACGGCGTCAAGATCCGCAGCCTGGCCCACCTGGTCTCGACGCTGCGCGACCTGAAGGACGAGCACGTGGTGTTCAAATTCGACCAGCGCTATGGCGAGACCATGATCCTGCCGCGCAAGGCGGTGCTGGATGCGACCGAGGGAATCCTGTCGGATAACGGGATTCGCACGCAGGGGTCGGAGGATATGATGAAGGTGTGGGGCGGGAAGTAATTCCCGCGCTGCAGAATGAAAGACCGCAGCCTCGGCTGCGGTCTTTTGTTGCTTACTTCGCCTTCTTCACCGGCGTGAACAGCAGATCCTGGAAGTCATAGCTGAAGTCCGTCTCCGTCGACACCGGCTTCATGCGCACCCGCTCGATGCTGCCGTCGTGGTCCAGCGAGAAGGTGACGTAGGCATCCGCATTGAAGTTGCGCTCCTTCCAGCGCACGATGAAGGTGTCGTGCTGGAAGTGCTCCATCTCCCCGGTCAGGTCCGGCGTCTTCGCGAAGGCCAGCACCAGCCTGCTGCCGTTGCGGCGGATCGACGCCTTGCCGTACCACGCGTCCTCGTACTCGCCCTCGTACGAGGCCAGCGGCAGCGAGGGCTTCGACGCCGCCGCGCGCGCCGCCGCTTCGCCCTTCACGCGGGCCGCTTCCTTGGCCTGGTTCTCGCGGTCGATGTCGGCGATGCGGCCGATCCAGTCGGTCGGCGCCACGCCCAGGTGCTGGTCCAGCAGGCGGTACTGCAGGGCGTTGAGCGACGGTCCGCTCTCGGCATTGGTGAAGATCGCGATGCCCAGCTTCGATTCCGGCACCAGAAGCACGCGGGTGTAGAAGCCCTGCAGGGCGCCGCCGTGCATCGCCACCAGCTTGCCCTGGTAATCGCGCAGCTGGAAGCCGAGGCCGTAGGCGTAGAAGTTCGGCTTGGTCGCCGCCAGCGGCGGACGCGGCTCGCTGATCTTCATCGGCGTCTGCGGGGTCCACATCTCGCGCGACTGCTTGTCCGACCACAGGCGCACTTCCTTGCCGGCGGCGTCCGTGCCGACCTTGCCGCCGTCGAGCAGCACCTGCATCCAGCGCGCGATGTCCTCGGCGCTGGTATTGATGCCGACCGCACCGTCGGCATTCGCCACCGGCATCGGCTTGACCGGCACCGCCTTGCCGTTGATCTTGCTGTGCGGCGCCGAGACGTTGGCGAACTTCGCGTTCTCCGCCAGGCTGGTGGTGGTATTGGCCATGCCGACCGGCTTGAGGATCCACTCGTGCATGGTTTCGCCCCAGGTCTTGCCCGACTTGCTGGCGATGATCTTGCCTGCCACGATGTACAGCAGGTTGTCGTAGGCGTAGGCGCTGCGGAAGCTGGTCGCCGGCTTGATGTAGCGGAGGTTGTGGATGATCTCGTCGGTGGTGAAGCTGGTGGTCGGCCACCACATCAGGTCGCCCGCACCCAGGCCCAGGCCGCTGCGGTGGACCAGCAGGTCGCGCACGGTCATCTCGGCGGTGACGTAGGCGTCGTACATGCGGAAGTCCGGCAGGTGCTTGATCACCGGGTCGTCCCAGGCCAGCTTGCCCTGGTCGACCAGCATGGCCAGCGCCGCGGCGGTGAACGCCTTGGAGTTCGAGGCGATCTCGAAGATGGTCTTGCCGTCCACCCTGGCCGGCTCGCCGCGCTTGCGCACGCCGAAGCCCTCAGCGGCCAGGACCTTGCCGTCCTTGACTACGGCGATGGCGATGCCAGGCACGTCGAACTCTTTCATGACGCGCTCGACGTCGGCCTTCAGGTTGTAGGCGGGAGCCTGGACAGCGGTGGCCGGCACGGCGGTCTGCGCCAGCACGGCGCTAGTGGTGGAAAACGCGATCAGGACCGCGGCTGCAAGTCGATTCATGGAAAACACGCTGTTCATCCTCTTATTTCTTGTTCATCTGCTTGTCGACGCTGGCCTGCGTCTCCGGGTGGTAGCGCTCGCGCGCGGCCTTGTACACGCGCTCGGCCCAGGCCCGGTCTTCGGGATTGGCGCGCAGTGCGCCGTACAGCGGCACCACGAACTTCTGGCGGCCCACGCTCATCAGGAAGGCTTCCAGGTTGGGGCGGATGCCGCGGTAGCCGGCGTGCACCGATGCGCGGTAGAAGCGGAAGGCCACCTCATTGTTGCCGGTCTTGGCCAGGCCGAAGGCCTTGTCCAGTTCTTCCAGCTTGGCCGCATTCGCCTTGTTGTCGATATCGTTCAGGAACTTCATCCATTCGGCGGCGTTCCAGTTCCTGGTATCGAGCTGGGCGGTCTTGATGTCGCCCTTGAGCCAGCGCGCCGTGGTGTCGTTCAGCTTCGCCAGGCGGGTCGAGACGGCTTTCCTGGCGCTGGCCGGGATGCCCGGGCCGTACAGCCATTCGTCGAGTTCCGCATCGCTCATGATCTTCGGATTCTTCGACAGCAGGTTCGCGCGCAGGTATTGCACAAACTGTTCGGTGGTCACGCTCTGGAAAGCGTGCTGGTCGAACCAGCCGCGCAGGAAGGGGTCGAAGGCGGCGCGGCCGGCGCGCTGTTCCAGCGTGCGCAGGAACCAGGCGCCTTTCGGATAGGCCAGGCCTTCGTCGGTGTAGTGCTGCGAACTCGTGTCCGGGTCGCGCGTGAGCAGGGCCTGCTTGGCTTTCGGGATGTCCTTGAGCGAATCGAGCGCTTCTTCCTGTTCCAGCTGCAGGTTCATGGTCGCCACTTCCTCGCCGTACATCTTCTCGAGGATGCGGGTGGTGACGTAGGTAGTGAAGCCCTCGTTGAGCCACCAGTGCTTCCACGAGGCGTTGGTCACCAGGTTGCCCGACCAGCTGTGCGCCAGCTCGTGCGAGACCAGGTCGACCAGGCTGCGGTCGCCCGCGATCATGGTCGGGGTCAGGAAGGTCAGGCGCGGGTTTTCCATGCCGCCGATCGGGAAGGACGGCGGCAGTACCAGCATGTCGTAGCGCCCCCAGCGGTAGGGGCCGAACAGCGCTTCGGCCGCGGCCACCATCTTTTCGGTGTCGGCCAGCTCGTACTCGGCGGCCTTGATGCGCATCGGTTCGGCATAGACGCCGGTGCGCCCGCCCAGGGTGCGCGCTTCCAGCTCGCCGATGCCGATCGCGATCAGGTAGGACGGCACCGGCTGCGGCATGGTGAACTTCCAGCCGCCCTTCCCTAGGGCCTTGGGGTCGTTATCGGCGCTCATCACGACGCGCATGCCTTCCGGCGCCTGGATGCGCGCGGTGTAGGTGAAGCGCACCGCCGGGGTGTCCTGGCTCGGCACGAAGGAACGTGCGGCGATCGGCTGCGACTGGCTGAACATGAACGGGTACTTGCCCGACATGGTCTGCTTCGGCGTCAGCCACTGCAGCGCGGGCGCGGTCGGCGCGGTCTGGTAGTGGATCCGCACCTTGGCCGGCTGGCCGGGCAGCGCGATGCGCAGGGCCTGGCCCTTCTCGGCATCCAGCTTGTCGAGGGTGTACTTGACCGGGCGCCAAGCGCCTGCCGCGTCCTGTGCTTCGATCTTCGAGATGCTCAGCTCGCGGGTGTCGAGGTCCAGCGTGGTGGCTTTCTTGTCGATCCAGTTCAGCGTCAGGTCGGCGTAGCCGGCCAGGGTCTTGCGCGTGAAGTCGGCCTTCAGGTCCAGGTGCAGGGCCGTGGTCTTGACCTGGTCGTATTTGGCGTAGCTGAGGGGGTCGAGTGCGAACGCGTCCGCGCTCCATTGGCAGATAAAGGCGCAGGCCGAGGCGCGCAGCAGGGTGCTTGTCTTCATGATCTCTCGCATGGAAGGGATGAAGCCGGACAGCCCGGGTAGGGCCGGAGGCGCAGGCAGGATAGCATCTTCAAACCTGGCCGGAAAGCGCCTGTGCCGGCTACCCTACTCCTGCGTCACCCACACCGGCGCCGACCACAAGACCTTGCCGTCGTCCTGCGTCACCCGCGCATAATAGAAATGCCTGCCCGGCCCGGGAGTAAAAGTGGTCGTGGCAAGGTTCGAGACTTCGGTGACGCTGCCGTTCCGCCCCGGCACACCCTCCATGATCGCCACCGCCGCCACCTTCTTGCCCGCAGCCGAGGCGAAATTCGCGCTGAGCGTCAGCGGACCGCGGTTGCTGAAGCGCTCCCCCATCAATCTTCCGTTCGCGGTGAAGACCAGCTGCGAGCCCTTGTCCATGGTGGCGAACACGCGCCGCGCCTTGATGGCCTCGACGAAGCTGTCGCGCGTCAGCGCCGTCCCGTTGGGCAGCAGCACGCCGGTTCGGTTGGTGTAGGACGCGCCCCAGTTGGCGCAGTGGTTGTCCTGGTTGGTGCTGAAGGCCACGCGGTAGCCGGCTTCCAGCAGCCGGTTGCAGGACTGCTCGAAGTTGCTGCGCCGGGTTTCGGTCTCGGTGTCGTTGGTCGAGAAGGCGGTGCTGTTCATCACCTCGCACAGCGCCATCGCCTCGTCGCCGTCCTCGGTATACCCGAGCGGCACGCCGTTCACCTTGAACTGGCCGCTGTGCGAGGGATGGTTGAACTGTCCCACCCAGCCGCGCCGGCGCATCAGGGTGTAGAGCGCGGCGTAGTCGTTGCGCGCGGTCGCCGTATCGGCCAGCAGTTCGCCCAGGGCGTTGGTCTCCCAGCCCAGCAGCTCGTCGCTGTTGAAGATGTTGACGTGGCCGCCGTTGTCGATGACGCCCCACTCCATGCCGTACAGCGCCAGGAAGCCCGGCTTGGTGGCGTTGAAGGCGGCCGCGCTGGCCAGGCCGGCCTGGTACAGGTCTTTCGCCCTGGCCGGGTCGGCGGTGGCGTCGGTGCCGTCCGAGCCGTCGTACATGTGGTTGTGCTCCGAGACCGCCAGGATATCCAGGCCGCGTCCGCGGGCGTAGGCAAAGGCCGCTTCCGGTCCGTACCTGGCCTTGAGCGGGTCCTGGGCGCCCCTGCAGTCGTCGAGGGCGGCGCCGCCGTCGCTGTGGTTGCTCTGGCTGTGCAGGTTGGCCAGGTAGACCGTGTAGGGCAGCGCGCCGGTTGCCGGCGCCATCGCCGTGCCGCCGGCGGCGTCGCGGACGCCCGGCAGCGGCGCGAAGCGCGGCATGCGCTGGGCCGGGCGGGCGCCGACCGCGATCTGCCAGTCCTGCTCGACGGCGCCATGGTGCTCGTCATGGTGGACGCCGCGCAGGATGGCGCGCATGCGCACCCGGTACAGGCCGCTTGGTGCGGGCGCGCCCTTGATGCGGCCGTCCCAGGCGACCTGCAGGGGGACGTCCTGGCCGGCGATGGGAAGGCTGCCGCGCCAGCGCTGGACGACGCGCCCTTGCGGATTCACCAGTTCCAGCTTCCAGTAGACGGTCCCGGGCTGTTCCAGGCCGGGGTAGCTGAAGTTCAGGCTGAAGGTCCGGCGCGCATCCGCCGCAGCCTGGAAAGGTGCGTGCAGGGTGGCTTCGAATTCCTTGTGCTCGGCAGGGGCCGCGACAGCGCCGTTGCAGCACAGGGCCAGCAGCAGCGCACCGGAAGTGGGGGGCAGGGTGATCTTTTTCATAATGCAATTTTGACAATTGCATCGAACTCGACCTTGCGCTTCCCTGCCTTCGAAGTTGCAAATTTATCTACATTATTTGAGAGGATTCAATTGTTCCGCGAGGAAGTCGATGAATGCCCGGGCGCGGATGGTCTGGTTACGCTGGCTGGGGTAATACACGAACAGGTCGGCGTCCGGCAGCACGAACTCGGGCAGCACGATTTTCAGGCGGCCGCTGTCGAGGTACCTGGCCAGGTCCCATTCCGACCTGATCAGGATGCCATGGCCGTCCAGCGCCCAGCCAAGCACGATGTCGCCGTCATTGCTCGACAACATGCCGTGCACCTTCACGACTTCGGTATGGTCGTGATGCTGGAAACGCCAGATACCGTAGGCATCGTCGTTTTGCCGGTGGATGATGCAACGGTGCCTGGCGAGATCTTCCAGCTTCTCGGGCGTTCCGTGCCGTTCCAGATAGGCCGGCGAGGCGCACAGGAAGCGCCGGTTCGACATGATGCGCCGCGCATTCAGGCGCTTGTCGGGCAAGGCGCCGAAGCGTATCGCCAGGTCGAAACCGCTGTCGACCAGATCGATGGGCCGGTCGGTCACCTCCATTTGCAGTTCGACTTCCGGATAGCGCAGCGCGAACGCGGAGACCAGCGGGGCGATCGTGGTGCGGCCGAAGCCGAGCGTCGCGTTCACGCGCAACAGGCCGCGCGGGGTCGCACGTCCCTGCGATACCACGTCTTCCATTTCCCGTATCTCGGCCAGGATGCGCGTCGCGTGCTGCAGGTAGGTCTCGCCTTCGCTCGTCAGGCTGAGGCTGCGCGTGGTCCGGTTGAGGAGCCGTACGCCCAAGCGGCTCTCCAGGGCCGCCAGACGCTTGGTGGCGGCAGGAGGCGTCAGGTCGATCGCGCGCGCCGCCGCCGCCAGGCTGCCGTGCCGGGCAACCAGGGCAAAGAACTGCATGTCGGAGGTCGGATCGGTCTTCACTTATATTCACTTGATAATTGAATTCCAGTGAATTATAGGAGGATTTTTTGCGCTTACCCTACAAGCCTTCCGTCATACGATCACCAGGAGCCTCCCGTGAAAATTGTTGAAATCCGTGAAAAAACCGTCCCCATCAGCTCGCCGATCCGCAATGCCTACATCGACTTCAGCAAGATGACCCTGAGCCTGGTGGCCGTGATCACCGACGTGATCCGCGACGGCAAGCCCGTCATCGGCTACGGATTCAACTCCAACGGCCGCTACGGCCAGGGCACGCTGATGCGCGAACGCTTCATCCCGCGCATCCTGGAAGCCGACCCGGCCTCGCTGGTCGACGACGCCGGCACCAACCTGGATGCGCACAAGATCTGGAACTGCATGTTCACCAACGAAAAGCCTGGCGGCCATGGCGAGCGCTCGGTGGCGATCGGCACCATCGACATGGCGATCTGGGATGCCGTCGCCAAGATCGAAGGCAAGCCGCTGTTCCAGCTGCTGGCCGACCGCTACGGCAACGGCAAACCCGACCGCAAGATCTTCGTCTACGCCGCCGGCGGCTATTACTACCCGGGCCAGGACCATGGGAAGCTGAAGGACGAGATGCGCAGCTACATCGACCGCGGCTATACGGTGGTGAAGAAGAAGATCGGCGGCGCGTCGCTGGACGAAGACCTGCGCCGTATCGACAGCATCCTGTCGGTGCTGCAGGATGGCCAGAAGCTGGCAGTGGACGCCAACGGCCGCTTCGACCTCGACACGTCCATCCGGTATGCGAAAGCGCTGTCGCAGTACGACCTGTTCTGGTACGAGGAACCGGGCGATCCGCTCGACTTCGAGCTGCAGGCGACCCTGCGCAACTACTACAAGAACCCGATGGCGACCGGCGAAGACCTGTTCTCGATGCAGGATGCACGCAACCTGATCCGTTATGGCGGCATGCGCGCCGACCGCGACTGGCTGCAGTTCGACTGCGCGCTGTCCTACGGCCTGGTCGAATACCTGCGCACCCTCGACATGCTGCGCGAGCACGGCTGGTCGCCGAAGCGCTGCATTCCCCACGGCGGCCACCAGATGTCGCTGAACATCGCGGCCGGCCTGGGCCTGGGTGGCAACGAGTCCTACCCTGACCTGTTCCAGCCCTACGGCGGTTTCCCGGACGGTGTCACGGTCGACAACGGCTACATCACCATGCCGGACCTGCCGGGCATCGGCTTCGAAGGCAAAGCGGACCTCTACGCCGAGATGCAAAAGCTGTCTGTCTGAAGCCTTGCCTAGTGCGCAGGCGGCGTAACGCTTCCCTCGACGATAGACACCCGCGAGCTCGCCGATCGATCGCGGATGGGAATCAACTTGCGATCGGCGGGAGAGTCGTACCAGGCCAATGAGGGCCGTGGCGATCCAGCGCCGCATGCCGGGTTTCGTCTTCATGGCGTTTCCCTCTGACCAGTTTCGAACTGCGTTTTCCGCAAGTACGACCATCATGTGGGCAGCAGGCTTCAGGCGGTATCCTCATCCTGCCGATTTGTTGCCTGATCCTCTGACTGGCTAACAATTGCATAGGCATCGATCGGATTCCGCCTTATTCTTATGACGGAAATGGAGACCGCTACCGTGCACCTGCTTGCCCCCACCCCGTCGCCCTCGTCTTCGCCCCGTCGCCGCGAAGAATTGCGGGCGCAACTGGCCGGCCGTACTGCATCCTTGATCGGCTCCGCAGCGAGCCTCGCGACCCTGGGCGACATCAGCCAACGGACGGCCAGGGCCATCGAATGGATCAGGGAACACTACACACAGCCGCTGCGCATGGAAACGCTGGCCCAGATCGCCTGCATGGGGGTGTCGACACTGCAGCACCACTTCCGGACGCTCACGTCCATGACGCCGCTCCAGTACCAGAAGCAGCTCCGCTTGTATGAAGCGCGGCGGCGCATGCTCGTGGACGGCCTCGATGCCGCGAGTGCGGCCTTCGAGGTCGGCTATGAAAGTGCCAGCCAGTTCAACCGCGAATACAGCCACTGGTTGGAAAACCGAAGGTATGGAGTGGCTGATCCGTCAATGCTTCGCATTGGCAATCCCTGCGTGGCTGCTGTTCAGCTTTCACCCGGCTCACGCCCAAGAGCAGCAGATGATGGTCCGGATTTCGGAGATACAGGTACACGCGGCGCATCTCGAACAGTACAAGGCGATTCTCAAGGAGGAGGCTGAAGCATCGGTGAGGCTGGAACCGGGCGTGATCGCCATATTCCCGATGGTCCAGCGAGAAAACGCCACCGAGTTCCGGATTCTCGAGATGTATGCCGATCGCCAGGCCTATGAGGCCCACCTCAAGACGCCGCATTTTCAAAAATACAAAGCCACGACGCTCCACATGGTCAAATCGCTGAAGCTGGTGGACATGCAGATACTCGATGCAGCCACCATGACCAGCATGTTCAAGAAAATGAAGCGCCGGTAGTCATTCTCAGAAATGGAAATCCGCCCGCAGCATCGGCGTGCTGGCGCGTTGCCCCGCCCCGCCCGTGGTCCGGCGCGAATTGCCGAACTTGTTATTCCAGAACTGGTAGCCGACGCCGACCCGGATCTTCTTTTTCGCGTAGCCGAAACGCGGGCCGATGTCAACCATGAGCGCCATGTCGAGGTTGGTCTCGGCGCTGGTCGGCGCGCCGGTCTCGTCCAGCCCCTTGGCGGCGATGAAGTTCAGGAAGCCTTCGAAGGACCAGGCTTCGGCCACCGGGATGCCCCAGCTGGCGCCGAACATCGGGTGGGTGTCGTAGGTGTAGCGCCCGCGCACGTTGGCGATCGGCGGGAAGGGTCCGCTCGGCGCATTCGATTCGCGCAGCCACAGGATGCTGGTGTTCAGGAAGCCCGGCACGTCCCAGAACAGGGTCGGACCGGCGACCAGCATGCGCTTGCGCGAGTTGTAGCCGACATCGTCCTTGTGGTTGACGTCGAAGCCGACCGTCAGTCCCACGCCCTTGACCTTGCCGAAGCGGATCTCGGCGCCGCGCAGCGCGCCGATGTCGAGCGTGTGGCGGTACAGCAGGTAGGCCTCGCGCGCGCCGCTGTCGCTGCCGAGCGAGCGCGGGTCGGTACTGTCCGACTTGAGGACATCGAGATTCAGGTAGTTGCTGCCGTACTTGTAGCCGCTGGCGTGGGTGAAGGCCACGATGTGCTTCTTGATGTGCTCCGGATTGAAGGGTTCGGCGAAGCTGGTGCCGTAGCGGTAGCTGATGGCGTTGTCGCTCCAGTCCACCGCCCTGGCGGGCAGCGCGCAGATCAGCAAGGCGGCGCAGGCCGCTCCAGTCGCTTTTTTTCTCATGTTGTCGTCCCCGGCTGGTTGTCGTGATGGCCGGCGAGCGCATCTCCCGGCCTGCGTTCCACATACAGTGCTAGCTTGTGCTCGCGGCCGTCGTCCACGAGCTCGATCGCCGTCCCCTGCTGCGGCTCGCCGTCGAGCACGAGCAGCTCGCCCACCGTGGCCGGCAGCACCGTGACCTGGTAGTCGGTCCGCCCGCTGCGGTAACGGAAGCGCAGGCTGTCCCAGCCGACGGGCAGCAGCGGCGCCAGCGCCAGGCGGTCGACCGTACGGCCAAGGCCGAGCAGCGCGTCGGTCAGCAGCACATGGGTCCAGCCGGCCACCGGTCCGGCGTGCGCGCCATCCATCATGAAGCAAGGCGCAGCGCCGCAGCGCACGGATGCCCCGGGCTTGTCCCTGCCGCCAAGCGGATTCAGGCTGCCGGCCAGCTCCCAGGCGCGCGTGCCGGCGCCCTCCCCGGCCAGGGCCAGGGCCGTCCAGGCCGCCGTGCGCCCACCCTGGCCATCGGCAGCGGCGAGCGCGCCCAGCGCCGCCTTGACGCGCTCGGGATCGGCGCCGGCCATGGCGGCCCAGGCCTGGGCCGCCGGGTCGCCCCCTGCATCGCCATAAGCGGTCCCGTTCCAGCCATATTCCTCGGCCTGGGCCTTGAGCGCAAGCGCGGCGCCGCGGCAGGTGGTGGCGAAGCCGAAATCGGCGCGGCGGTCCGCCACCTCGGCGAAGCGCTGCAGCACCGTGGCGAGCAGGAAGGCCAGGCCCACGCTCTCGGGCCGGGCATCCAGCTCCTGCTCGTCCTCGTGCATGCGCGCGTCCTGCAGCGGCATGCCGTGCAGCCCAAAGCGCAGGCAGCCGCGCAGGCCATGCACGCAGTACTGGTAGAGGTCGTCGCGGGCCAGGCGGGTGCCGCTGGACGGGTCGCCGCCGGCCGGCTCGCGCAGGATGCCGTAGTCGCCGGTCACACCGACATAGCGCTGCAGGGCGTAGGGCAGCCACAGGAAGTCCTCGACCGGCGCGCCGGCCGCGCCGATGTCTTCGCGCGCGGCCCGCAGCAGGGCATCGCGCAGCAGTTCCGGGCCGCCATGCACCGCCGCCATTGCCCCCTGCAACTGCTGCGCCGGGGTGCCGCCCATGCTGCCGGCCAGCGCGCCATAGGGCAGCCAGCCATTGGCGAACATGTCGAAGGCCGCATCCGGCGTGGATACGCGCACGCTGCCCAGCAGGTCGTCCCACAGCGCATGCACCTGGCGCAGCGCCCGCGCCGCCGCTTTCGCGCCGCCGTGTTCCTGCACGCTGCGGCTGGCCGCCAGGACATCCGGACCGGCGACGCCGAGCAGGAACACCAGCTCGGTCTCGGCGCCCGGAGCCAGCGCGACCCGGGTCTGCTGGGCCGCGCAGGGATCGAGCCCGGCGCCGACGGTGCCGGCCAGCCCGTTGCGTTCCAGCGCCGCCGGCCGTGCCAGGCTGCGGTGGCGGCCGACGAATTCATGGCGGTCGCAGGTCGACGCCACCTGACTTCCTTGTGGCGCCTCCAGGTGGAAGAAGCCGACCTTGTCGCCGAAGCCCTCGCCGAAGGCATTGCGCGCGACCAGCGCGCCGCTGGCCACGTCGACGCCGGTGACGATCTGCAGCCCCGGCGCGGCCCCTGCATCGTCCATCCACCACTGCACATAGCCCGTCACCGACAGGCGCCGCGGCGCGCTGGAGGCGTTGCGCAGCCTGAGCACCGCATATTTCAGCGGCGCGCCGGGAGCCACGAAGCAGCGTAGTTCGGAGCGGATGCCCTGCGCCACGTGCTCGAACTGGGTGTAGCCGAAACCATGGCGGGTCAGGTAAGGCGCGCCGGACGGCATCGGCCAGGGTGTCGGCGACCATGTTGCGCCGCTGTCCTCGTCGCGCAGGTAGAAGGCTTCGCCCTGGCTTGCGCTCAAGAGCAGGGTGCGGCGGCCGCACCAGGTGCGGCCCGGACCGGATTCCGGCAGCACGGCACCGAAACCTCCGTTGGCCAGCGCATGCTCCCACGGCGCCGCGCCGCTGCGGATGAGGGCTTCGCGCCCGTCCTGCGAGAAACCGCCGCTGCCTTCGTCGGCAGGCAAGCCGGCATCGCTGTCCCAGGACGGCGGTTCGGCCTCCGGAACGAAGGGCGCCGGCAGCGCGCGCAGCACCGGCGCCGCACGGCGCAGCTGCTCGGCCAGGCTGCCGCGTTCCTCCAGCAACAGTACGTGCGCCGCCGCACGCAAGAGGATGCGGTCTTCCTGCGGCAGGTCCGCGAGCAGGTGAAGGTGGGTCCCTTCCAGGTCGCCGGGCGCGAGCGCCCTCAGCTGCTCGAGGATCTCGCGGCCCTCGCACAGCACCAGCAAGTCAGCCTCGAAGCCGCGCGCACGCCAGTAAGCCTGCGCCTGCAGGACCTCGCGCGCCAGGCCGCTGTCCGGACCGGGCTGCAGCACCAGCAGCGGACGGCTGCCGTCCACGCCGTAGGACCGCAGGGCCGCGCGGCCGCGCACGTTGCGCTCGATGACGCCGGCTTCTGCCCGCAGGCTTGGCAGCGGATCGAGCAGGCAGCCGGCCAGGCGGTTGTAGAGCTGGGCCTGGGCTTCGCCGAGGCCGGAGGCGCGCAGGAAGGCCTGGCCATGCGTCCATGCCGCCTCCACGGCCTGCCCCACGGCCTGGGTTCCGGCATACCGCGCGGCCAGTTCGCGCGCCGCGGCGGGCGTCGGCGCCGCGCCCAGCACCAGGTCGATGCTGACTTCCTGGCCCGGCGCCAGCGTGATGTCGCGCCGGATCGCCAGCGCAGCAGCGGCCGCATTCACAGTATGCTGCGCGGCATCCAGGGGCGGCAGCGCACCGGCAGGATCGAGGCAGCTGCTGCAGAAGCGCGGCGCACCCGCTTCGCCGCGCACCGCCATCAGGTGCAGGATGGTCGGCGCGCCCGGCCCGAAGGCGCACAGCATGGCCTGCGCCGCCTCGTCGATCCGCACCGTCGCCGGCGCGGCCAGGACGACGTGGCTGGTCAGCTCCAGCGTGCGCGGCGTATCGCGGGTATTGCGGATGCGGATGCGGCGCAGCTCGACGTCATCTTCGGGCGCCACCACCACGTCGCTCATGAGCGACAAGCCGCGCTCTTCGCGGCGGAAACTGGCGCGGCCTTCCGCGAACACCGCTTCGTAGCGTTCCGGCGCACCGAAGACCGGCGCCAGCGTGGCCGACCACAACGCGCCGGAGCCGGTATCGCGCAGCACGCAGGCGAGGCCCCCGCGTGCGCCGAGCGGATCCGGCTGCCAGCCGGTCAGCGGCAAGTCTCCCCAGCGGCTGCGGCTGCTGCCGTCGCTGTTTACCATCAGGTGGTAACTGCCGTTCGACAGCAGCTGGATGTCCGGCGCCGCCGTGTCCAGCCGGTCGATGAGCCGTCCCTGGGCGGGGCCGGCCTGCTGCGCCGCCGTGTCGTAGGGCGCGGGCCGCGATGCACCGCAGGCCGGCGGCGGCTCCTGCAGCAGCGGCAGCGCCGCGCGCAGTTCGGCGTCACGCTGGAGGCGACGCTGCATCGGCGCGTCGTGCAGCAGTTGCAGCAGCGCGAGCAGGCCCATGCCCTGGTGGCGGGAGGCGACTGCACGCACCACGTGGCGCTGCTCGCCATGCGGCAGCCGGCCCGGGGTATGGTCGACCGCATCGAAGAATCCATAGTCGCCGAGCAGGCCTTCCTGCGCCATGCGTTCGAGGTTGGCCAGCGCCGGGGCCGGCGCGACCGGCAGGGCCAGCATGGCCGCATAGGGCGCGGCGACCAGGCCGGCATCCGGGCTGCGTGCCAGGCTGGCGGCGGGAATGCCGAACTGGCCGAACTGGAAGCGCAGCTGCGCATCGACCGCGTTGCAGGCCGATTCCGCAAAGCCCCATGGCATGCCGTGGCGGGCGCCGTGCGCCACCTGGGCGCGCACGGCGGCCCGGCCCGCGTGGTCGAGCAGGGTTTCGCGCCACACCGGCAGCAGCAGCTGCGGCGCCAGGTAGTCCGACAGCGCACCGCTGCGCGACAGCAGCAGCTGCTCCGATTCGGCGATGCGCAGCGGCCGTCCGAGCGCCCACCAGTGGCGCTGCCCGAGCTGGCCCTGGGCCACCGCCAGGAAGCTGGCCATGCGCGCCTCGGAGGCCAGCAGGTCGCAGCTGCCGCCGTCCAGGCGCTCCTCGCGCACGTGGCAGCCGGCCGCCAGCAGGCCGGTCTCGCGGTCGAGCAGCGCGGCGAAATCCATCCCGGCAAAGCTGCGCGCCTGCGCCGCCAGGCGCGCGCACTCGGCCAGCAGTCCTTGCGCATGCTGGCGCCCGTCGCGCACCAGGCGCGCCAGCCCGTGGTGGCTGCCTGCCGGCGCCTCGAGGGCCGCCAGTTCGCGCAGCGTGGGGATGCGCGTCAGGCTGGCGTCGAGCACGTATTCCTGTTCGGCGCGCATCCACGGCGCCAGCGCCAGCAGGTCATCCTGCACCGCATGGCATTGCGCGGCAAGGCGCGCGGCCCAGTCGCGCAGGGCGGCATCGGCCGTGCCGGGGAGGCCGGCCGCCAGGGCATCGGCGGCGGCGGCAGCGTGACGCAGGCAGCCGGACAGGCCGGGCAGCGTGTCGGCCGCGCGGCAGCGCTGCGGATCGAGCGCGCCCCACACGGCGGCCACCAGGGCGCGCACGGCGTGTGCCTGGTGCTGCGCCAGTTCGTCCACCACGTACAGGGCGCCGCGGATGCCGTCCAGGACCTGCGGCCCGGAGACCGGCGCGTCCGGCAGCTCGTCCAGGCCGGAGGCCAGGGTGCGCAGGCCGAGCGCCAGCCAGCCGCTGTCCCGGGTGGATACATAGGCCGGTTCGCCCGGCGCCAGGGTGGCACTGTCGTAGGAAGCCAGGAAGTGGCCTTGCCAGCGCTCGAGCAGGGCCATCGAGGCCAGCGAGACATCCAGGCGCCTGAGCAGCTCGCCCGCCGGCACATAGCCGAAGTCGCGCGCCGCCAGGGTGGACAGCAGGAAGACCGCGATGCCGGACGGTGTGGTGCGGGCATCGAGCATGGGGTGCGGATGCTCCTGCACGCTTTCCGGCGGCAGCCAGTTGCTGGCCGGGCCGGCGTGGTCTTCGAAGAAGCTCCAGCTGCGGCGCGCCAGGCGCTGCAGGAAAGCGTGGCGCGCCGTCGACAGGCGCGGCGGATGGAAACGCAGCGGCAGGCTGGTCCACCATGCCAGCAGCGGCGACAGGAACCACACCAGCAGGACCGGCGCGGCCGTGAACAGCGAATACGGATTGGCGAAGGTCAGCAGCAGCGCCGTCGCCACCGCCAGGGCCGGCGCGAACCACATCGTCAGCCAGTTGTTGGCCACCACGAGGGCGGAGCGTGCCAGTCCCGCCGCGCGCCATTCCAGCTGGCGCCGGCGCGACACGTGGCGGCGCCACACCGCCCGCAGCACCGCGTCGAGCTGGCACCATGCCGCATGCGGCAAGAAGCTGGTCGCCAGCGCGGCGCGCACCAGCGGCACGCGGGCACCGCGTATCCAGCTGTCGAGGTGCTGGCGCCAGGGTGCGTCGTGCGGGCGGTCGACCAGCGCCACCAGGCCGCCCAGCAGGGCCGGCAGGAAGAATACCGACAGCACCATGGCGGTCCAGAACGCGGGCGCCGCCAGCGTGCTCCAGCACAGCACCAGCAGCGTGGCCAGCGCCGGCGCCACCAGGCTGTCGCGCAGGGTGTCGAACAACTGCCAGCGGGCCTCCGCCGTCATCGGATTGGATTCACGCCTGCCTTTGCCATGCTCGATATGAGGGCGCAGCCAGCCCGCCGCCTGCCAGGCCGCGCGCACCGCGCGATGACGGCGCACCGCATGTTCGCCATAGCTGGCGGGAAGCGTTTCGGCGAGCCGCAGCTCGCAATCGTTGGCCGCGTGCAGGCAGCCCTCTTCGACCGCGCCCGGCAAGGGCAGCGCGTCCTCGGGCAGGCGGCCGCGCAGCACCCGTTCATAGGCGTCGACGTCGTAGATGGCGGACCAGCCGAACATTCCCTGCGCTTCGCATTCGCGTCCGGCCAGGCCGGCGGCCCAGGTGCCGTGGGCTTCGAGCCACATGCGCTGGTAGCGGCAGGCCTGGGGTCCGGGCAGCGCGGCGCCGACGGCGGGACGCAGCATCGCATGTCCCTCGGCCACGCGGGTGCCGCCGGTGTCGAGCGCGGGCTGGTTGAGCGGGTGGGCCATGGCGCCGGCCAGGCGCCGCGCCGCATCGCGCGGCAGGTCGGTGGCGGCGTCGAGGGCGATCACGTAGCGCATTTCCGCCAGCCCGGCCGTGTTCCCGGCGACGGTCGCGAAACGCTCGCGACCCGTGCCGGCCAGGAAGGCATTCAGGTCGGCCAGCTGGCCGCGGCGGCGCGCCCGCCCGATCCATTCCTGCTCGCCGCTGTTCCAGGTGCGCGGGCGCTGCAGCAGCAGGAAGGGTTCGACCAGCTGCGTGCTGGCCGCAGGCTGGCCGTCCTCGTCGAGCGTGGCAAGGCTGTGCCGGCGCGCATGCCGGCGGTTGAGGGCGTCGATGACGGCGACGGCATGCGCCACCAGCGCCTCATCGCCCGGAAGGTGTTCGGCCGGCGCATCGTGCAGGTCGGCCAGCAGGCAAAAACGCAGGCGCGGATCACGGTTGGCGAGATGGCGCACTTCGAGGTCGCGGCACAGGGCGTCGACCTGGCCGGGACTGGTCAGGCGCGCCGACACGGCCACCAGGGTCTGCGCTTCCGGCGGGATGCCGTCGCCGAAATCCATCCGCACACTGGCGGCCGGCGGCGCCAGCCAGCCCGCCATCATGTCGACCAGCGCGCGCGCCAGGCCGCTCGCACCGAGCAGCGCCAGCAAGCCGATGAGGGCCTGCAGCCACGGCCCGGCGCCCTGCTGGCGCGCGCAGACGACGACCGCCGCCGCGAACAGCAGCGTGAGCAGCGCCATCGCGCCGATGCGCGCTGCCAGCGGCGCATGGCGCAGGCGCCGCCTGAGACGCGTGGCCAGGGCGGGTTTCGGCTGCAGTCGCGCTTCCAGCGCCGCCAGGCCGGGACCGAGCAGGTAGTAGCCGATATGGCGGCGGCGCGCATCGAGCCCGCCTTCGCCGGGGGTGCGGTGCACGCCTGCCAGGGCCAGCGCCTCCTGCGCCACCTCGGCTTCGCCGCGGCCGCTGCGCCGCGCCAGCTGTTCGACGGCGAGGCGGTACTGGTCGCGGGTCGCGCCGTCCATGCGCGGGTAGCTGCCGTCCGGATCGGCCCGCAGCAGGGCCTCGACCGCACTGGCGCCTTCGGCGAGCAGGCGCCAGTCGACCCCGCCCAGCAGGCGCAGGCTGGCCAGGCTGTGTGCAGCCCTGCTGCCGTCGGCCGCCATGGTGTCGCGCTCGTGCTGCACCTGCTGGCCGATGCTGGAGCCGGCGTCCGCCAGGCGCGCGTCGATCCAGGTGAGCGCCTGCACGACGGCGGCGCCCTGCCCCTGCAGGCGGCGCGCCAGTTCGGCGACAAAGCTGCTGCCCAGCGGCTGCACCGCGCGCGCCATGTCGGCCACCAGCAGCACCAGGTCGCCGGAACGGTGGGTGGCGGTGTCGAGCATCCGGCCGGCCCAGTCAGCGGCGAGGATGCGCTCTTCGCAGGCGCGGGCGCCGCGCACGGCGATCTGGCGCAGCCCGTCGAGCAGGACCACCCGCAGCGCCGCCGGGAACAGGCGCAGTTCGGCCAGCCGCAGTGCTGCGTCCTGCTGGCAGGCGGCGAGGAAGCGCGCCAGGCCTTCGCGTTCGATGCGGCCGTCGTCCCGCTCCACCGCCTCGCGCGCCAGCGCCAGGATACGGGCGCCGCCCGCAGCCTGTAAGGGCAGCACGCCGCGGTCGTGCCGCAGCTGGCCGCGCGCCTGCCGCAGCTGGGCATCGATCAGGGGGGAGTTGTCGAGGATGAGGCCGGCGGCAGGCGGAAGATCGCTGCCGCGCCGGCGTGCGCGGTCGAGCGCATCGCATGCGGCGTCGAGCGCCCCGGCCAGCTCGGCCAGTTGTGCCCGCAGGCCAGGCGCACCGTCGTCGTCAGCAGGAGTACGCGTTGCTGCGGCGCCGGATTCGGCCTTCGGATTCTTCTCTTGCTTCAACAGGGACCTCGACACAGAGGCGCGCGCTGTCGACCGCCGGCACACAATGCGCCCGAAGCAGGTCGATGGGAAGGGAAACGCAGGGCGCGCACGGCCACCGCCATGCTAGAAGAAGCCGGCCGTGCTTACTGTGCGGTGGCGTACACAGGCGGCAGATGCGCCCGTGGTTTCGGGATCAGCCGGCCAGGGCCAGGCCGCCGGCGACGTGCCAGGCCTGGGCGTGGCCGAGGCGGCGCAGCAGGCGCGCGGCGCGTGCGCTGCGGTTGCCGCTGCGGCACAGGAACACCAGCGGGCGCGGTTCGCGCAGCCACTGGGCGGCCTGGCCGGCCAGCTGCGACAGCGGCACGTGCTGCGCCCTGCGCCCGCGCAGCTGGGCGCTGGCGGCCGCATGTTCCGGCAGCTCGCGCACGTCGACCAGCAGGGCGTCCGGGTGGGCCGCCAGGTAGGCGGCGGCCGAGGTCGGATCGAGATCGATGCCCTCGTCCGGCAGCGCAGCGGCGCCGGGACGCGACACGGCGGGTTCGCCGATGCGGTGACAGCACAGCGCGGCATCGAGGGCGGCACCGGCTGGCGCGGCGCCGAACACGAAACGCACGCCCTGCGGTGCCAGCATGCCGTTCTCCGCGCGGCCCAGCAGCCAGGCGTCGCCGGCGTTCGCGAGCACGTCCTGCCCGAGTGCGATGGCGTCGATCATGCCGCCGCCGAAAACCACGTGCTGCGCCCCGCCCGGCCAGCCCGGCTTCACGCCCAGGATCTCGCACAGTGCGTCGGCGCCGCCGGCCCCGTGGCTGGTGTCGAAGCAGGCCAGCAGGCGGCAGCCGCGCGCCTCCAGGTCGGCGGCAATGCGCTGCGCCAGCGCCGCCGGGGGGTCGATCGCGATGCAGTGGCGGCCGGCGTCGTCGAACAGCAGCCAGCCGCTGGCGCCGCAGGATTCGAGCTGCTGCAGCCGCGCAGCAGGTCTCGCAGCCGTCAGGGCGCGGCCACAGTGCAGGATGCGGGCGCAGGCGTCCTCGATGAAGCCCTCGTCCGCCAGCGGCCCGAAGGACAGGCGCACGGCCGATGCGCTGCGCGCCGCCGGCACGCCCATCGCATCCAGCACGTAGCTCGGCGCCGCCTTGGCGGCAGAACAGGCCGAGCCCGCGCTGACGCGCACGCCGGCGGCGTCGAACAGGTCGAGCAGCTCCTTGCTGCTCATGCCCGGCACCGAGAAATTCAGCGTGGTCGGCAGCGCATGCTCGAGCGGCGCATTGAACACCAGGCCCGGGAAGGCTTCGCGCAGTGCTTCCGCAAGGCGGTCGCGATAGTCGCGCAGTTGCGCATGGGTGCGGAACGTGCCGCCCTCTTCCAGCGCGCCGAGCACCGCGCCCAGGGCCGCGATGCCGCCCATGTTCTCGGTGCCGGAACGCTGTCCGGCTTCCTGGCCGCCGCCGCACATCAGCGGCGTGTAGGGCGCGCCTTCGCGCACGTAGAGCAGGCCGACGCCCTTCGGGGCATACAGCTTGTGGCCGGAGAACGGCGCATAGTCGATGCGGGTGGCGTCGAGGGCGAGCGGCAGCTTGCCGAGGGCCTGCACGCAGTCGACCATCCACAGCGCCGGACTGCCGGTCTCGGCGAGTACGCGGGCGATGCCGTCGAGGTCGGACACGACGCCGGTTTCATTGTTCGCGGCCATGGTGCATACGAAGGCGGCGCGCGGCGCCAGCTCGCGCAGCACGTCCAGGCGGTGCCGGCCGTCGGCGTCGACCGGCAGCACGCGCAGCTCCAGCCCGGTGCCGAGCAGGCGGTTCCAGTGCGCCAGGCTTTCCGGCACGGCCTTGTGCTCGGTGGCGCCCACCACCAGCAGGTCGCCGCAGGCCGCGCCGCGCCGGCGCCTTTCCTGCACTGCGCACAGTGCCGACAGCACCGCGGTCTGGATGCCTTCGGTGGCACCGCTCGTGAACATCACCCGTCCGCTGGCGGCGCCCAGCACCCGGCGCGCCCGCGCCCGCGTGGCGTCGAGCAGGGCCTTGGCGCGCAACCCGCAGGCATGGCTGCTGCTCGGGTTGCCGAAGCAGGCCTGCATGGCCGCCGTCGCCGCGTCGATGGCAGCCGGCAGGACCGGCGAGGTGGCATTGGCGTCGAGGTAAAGTTCAGTGTTCATATTCATAATTACAAAAAAGTAATTAGTTGTTGCGGATCGTGTTATCGTTAGCGAATATGTTACGGAGTCGTGCCGGTAAACATATCCTAATTTTTCCGCTTAATGGCGCGGAATTGGCATATACGTTCTCCATATATCGATATAGGGAAAATGAATTCACTCGACAAGTTTGATTGCGCTATTCTTGCCGCATTACAGGCGGACGCAACCCTCTCCATTTCCGGCCTCAGCGAAAAGGTCGGCCTGTCCAGCACGCCTTGCTGGAAGCGCGTCAAGCGCCTCGAGGAAGAGGGCTACATCGAGAGCCGGGTCAGCATCGTCAACCGCGACAAAGTGGGCCTGCCGGTGACGGTATTCGTCAGCGTCCGGACCAGCGAACACGATGAGAAATGGCTGGCGCGCTTCGCCTCGGCCGTGGTGGCGCTGCCGGAAGTGCTCGAGTTCCACCGCATGAGCGGCGACGTCGACTACCTGCTCAAGGTCGTCACCACCGACATCGCCGGGTACGACCGCTTCTACAAGAAGCTGATCAAGGCCGCGCGCCTGACCGGGGTCTCGTCCGCCTTCTCGATGGAGCAGATCAAGTGCACCACCGCGCTGCCGCTGGAGCTGATCTCGCACGGGATACCCGCTTAACCACTGGCGGGTTTCATGCGATGATGGCGTCCGTTTTATACACAAACGGAGACCCAGGAATGCCATCCAAACTGCACATGGCGCCGCTCGCGCTGGCCGCGCTGCTCGTCGCAACCGGCGCCAACGCCGCCGAACAAGTCGTCAAGGTCGGCGTCAGCGGCCCGCTGTCCGGTTCCAATGCCTTCGCCGGCAAGGACAACGAGAACGGCGTGCGCCTCGCCATCGAAGAACTGAACAAGCAGAAGCTCCAGGTCGGCGGCAATACGCTGCGCTTCGAGCTGCAGTCCGAAGACGACCAGGGCGACCCGAAACAGGGCGTGACGGTGGCGCAGAAGTTCGCCGACGCCAAGGTGAAATTCGTGCTCGGCCCCTATAACTCGGGCGTGGCCATTCCCGCTTCGCGCGTGTACAACGACAACGGCATCCTGATGTCGACCGTCGGCACCAATCCCAAGATCACCCAGTCCGGCTACCCGACCGTATTCCGCATCGTCGCCAGCGACACCCAGGTGGGCGGCTCGATGGCGGCCTACGCGGCCAAGGAACTGAAGGTCAGGAACGTCGGCGTCATCGACGACCGCACCGCCTTCGGCCAGGGCATCGCGATGGAATTCAAGCGCCAGGCCCAGAGCAACGGCATGAAGGTCGCCGGCCACGAGTACACCACCGACAAGGCGACCGACTTCGCCGCCATCCTCACCGCCCTGAAGGCCAAGCGCGTCGATGCGGTGTTCTTCGGCGGCTACGCGCCGCAGGGCGCCCCGATGGCGCGCCAGATAAAGGCGCTCGGCCTGAACGTGCCGCTCCTGGGCGGCGACACCCTGTGCAGCCCGGAGATGGCGAAACTCGGCGGCGCGGCCGTCGGCGAGAACGTGCGCTGCGCCCAGGCCGGCGCCATCGTCGCCAAGCAGCCGGGCGGCCAGGCCTTCATCGACGCCTACAAGGCGCGCTTCAAGCGCGACCCGGACGTGTATGCGCCGTCGTTCTACGACCAGACCAGGTTCATCGCCCAGGCCATGAAGACGGCGAATTCCGTCGATGCCGCCAAGGTCGGCGCCGCCATGCACACCATCAGCTACCAGGGCGTGGTGGGCAACTATGGCTATGACCCGAAGGGCAACCTGAAGAAGACGACCGTCACGGTCTACACCTTCAGGAACGGCGCCCTGACGCCGCTGGCCAGCTATTGATTCGCAAGGAGAACGCATGAAAGCCATGTTCAAGCTGGCGGCCCTGTCCGCCGCGGCGCTGCTGGTGTGCGCGCCTGCTCCGGCCGCGCAAACCGACGCCCCCAAGCCCGCCGTTGCCGCGGCAACGCCGGAAAGCCGTGCGATCAACGCGCTGGCCGACGAGTACTACGAATCGCTGGCGCGTTTCGAGCCGGTATGGGCCACCGAAAACGGCGACAGCCGTTTCAACGACAAGCTGGGCCTGTCGATCTCGCCCAAGCTGCGCGAGCAGCAGTTCGCGCGCTACCGCAGCTACCTCAAGCGCTTGTCGAGCATTCCGCGCGAGCGCCTCGGCAGCCGCGACCAGACCAGCTACGACATCCTCAAGTTCGAACTGGACAGCGCACTGCGCCTGGCCGCCTTCCCGGAACACCTGATCCCGATCGACCAGATGGTCAGCATGCCGGTGATCCTGGCGAACTACGCCGGCGGCCAGGGCGCCCAGCCGCTGAACACGGTGCGCGACTACCGCGCCTACCTGAGCCGCCTGGCCCAGCTGGTGCCCCACATCGACCAGTCGATCGTCAACATGCGCGAAGGGGTCCGGCGCGGCGTGGTGCAGCCGCGCGAGCCGATGCAGTCGGCCCTGCCCCAGTTCAAGCAGCTGGTGGCGAAGAAGACCCAGGACAGCATTTTCTACACGCCGGTCAAGAACATGCCGGCCAGCTTTTCCAAGGCCGAGAAGCGCAGCCTGAGGGAAGCCTACCGCAAGACCATCGCCAACAAGCTCAATCCGGCCCTGGCCCGCCTGGCGACCTACCTGGAGAAGGACTACCTGCCGAAGACGCGCAGCAGCGCCGGCTGGAACGCCCTGCCGAACGGCGCCGCCTGGTATGCCGCGCGCGCTGCAGCGATGACGACGACCGACCTCACGCCCGAGCAGATCCACGAGATCGGCCTGAAGGAAGTGGCGCGCATCCAGGGCGAATATGCCGTGACCGGCCCGAAGATGGGCTACACCGGTCCTGCCGCCGGCCTGCCGCGCTGGGTCTCGGAGCAGCCGAAGTACAAGCCCTTCACCTCGGACCAGCAGGTGATCGACGTCTATCGCGACCTCGACGCCAAGGTGCGCGCCAAGCTGCCGGCCCTGTTCACCCTGATGCCGAAGGCGCCGCTCGACCTGCGCCTGGAGCCGGAACTGTCGCGCGCCACCGCCTCGGACCACTACACCCCGCCGGCCGCGGACGGCTCGCGTCCGGGCGTGTTCTGGTCGGTGGTGAACGATCCGAAGCTGTACGGCAGCACCGGCATGGTCACGCTCTACCTGCACGAAGGCCAGCCGGGCCACCACTTCCACATCGCGCTGGTGCAGGAACTGGGGCTGCCGAACTTCCGCAAGTTCGGCGGCAACAATGCCTTTACCGAGGGCTGGGCGCTGTATGCCGAGACCCTGGGCAAGGAGATGGGCCTGTTCGAGAAGCCGGAAGATTATTTCGGCCACCTGAACGACGAAATGCTGCGTGCGGCGCGCCTGGTGGTGGATACCGGGCTGCACGCGAAGGGCTGGAGCCGTGCCAAGGCGATCCAGTATTTCCAGGATACGCTGGGCTACTCGGAAGCCGAGGCGCGCGCGCAGATCGAGCGCTACATGGTGTGGCCGGGGCAGGCGCTGGGGTACAAGATCGGGTCGCTGAAGATCATGGAACTGCGCAAGCGCGCGCAGGACGCGCTGGGCAGCAAGTTCAGCCTGCCGAAGTTCCACGAGATCGTGCTGGGCGAAGGCACGCTGCCGCTGGCGGTGCTGGAGGCGAAGGTGGACCGGTGGATCGCGGAGTCGAAGTGAACGCCGCGTAGGCAACGGGCCTTCACCACCGCTTTGCCGCAAGGCGTGCACGGGTCGGCGCATTCCACTGGACCGCCGTCCGGCCGCCGCCTAAGGTGGGGACTTTCCAACCACGGGAGTTCCCATGCGCGCCCTGCTTTCTTCCATCCTTATCGCATTGTGCCTTGCCGGCCCGGCCCACGCCGCCGATAGCGCCGCCACCGGCGCCCGTGCGGCCGACGTGGCGGCGATCAACGCGGTCGTCGAGCAGTTCAAGGCCGCCATCATCGCCCGTGACGGCAAGACCCTCGGCAGCCTGTTCCTGCAGGACCACAACAGCTGGCTGTCGGTCGCCGACGAGGCGGCCTGGGCGAAGGTCAAGGCGCGCAACCCGAAGGCGCGCAAGGTGTTCCCCTCCACCTGGAAGTCCTTCGCCGAATTCGTCCAGACTTCCAATAAACCGATCGAGGAACGCTTCTACAACGTGCGCATCGACACCAACGGCGCCGTCGCCTCGGTCTGGTTCGATTTCGACTTTCTGGAAGACGGCAAGGTGACCAACCGCGGCAGCGAGAGCTGGCAGATGGTGCGCGCCGAAGACGGCTGGAAGATCAGCTCGATGCTGTTCTCGATGGGTGACTAAGGCGATAGAATCGCACGATGACAGTTCCGGAATCCAGCATGAAAGTCGAAACGCCCCTGCTCGTCCCCGTGCTGGCCGCATTGCCGGTCTGCGCCTGCATGGCCATCCTCGGGCTGCCGGCCTTCGGCCACGGCTTTGCCGCCGCCTTCCGCACGCTGTACTTCGTCGCCTGCCTGGCGTGGCTGATTCCACTGGCGCTGCTGCAGCGGGCCATGTGGCGCCGCGACTGGCACTGGCTGCGGATGGCGCTGGTGCTGCTGGTGGCCAGCTACGCGATGTCCATCCTGAACGCCGTGCTGGGACAGCGCCTCGCGATCTCGCTCGGGCTGGAAACGGGCTACCAGTGGGGTGAGCTGGTGCAGGGCCTGGACGGATGCTGGCTGGCCCTGATCGCGTTCTGCGCGGTGCATGCGGTGGCGGCCTATTACCTGTCGCTGCAACAAGTCCACCTGCGCCTCGCTCAGGCGCAGGCAGCGGCGCGCGACGCCGAGCTGCGTGCGCTGCGCCTGCAGGTCAATCCGCACTTCCTGTTCAACTCCCTGAACGCGATCTCCGCGCTGGTGTCGGCCCAGTCCAACCGCGAGGCCAAGCGCATGCTCGCCTGCGTGTCCGACTTCCTGCGCGCCACCCTCGCGCACGACGGCCGCCACGAGCATACGCTCGCCGAAGAACTGGCCCTGCTCGACGCCTACCTCGAGATCGAAAAGGCGCGGCTCGGCGAGCGCCTGCGCCTGACGATGAAGGCCGGTCCCGACCTGCTGGACAGCGTCGTGCCCTACCTCATGCTGCAGCCGCTGGTCGAGAATGCGATCCGCCATGGCATCGCGCCGCTGGCCGTTCCCGGGCGGCTCGACATCCGTCTCGAGCGTGATCGGACGCACCTGCTGGTCGACGTGCAGAACGACGGCTGCCAGCCGGTGAACGCGGGGAGCGGCATCGGCCTGGCCAACGTGCGGGAACGCCTGCGCCACCTGTACGGCGACGATCACCGGGTCGACGCGGGATGGGGCCGCGATGGCCGCTTCGGCGTGCGCATCGCCCTGCCGCTGCGCGGCATGGAGGCGGCAGCATGAACATGCGGGTCGTGATCGTCGACGACGAACCGCTGGCCAGGCTGGCGGTCAAGCTCAGGCTGGCGCGGCGCAGCGGCTTCGAGCTGGTCGGCGAATTCGCCGACGGCGACAGCGCTTGCGCGGGTATCGCGGCGCTGCGGCCCGACCTGGCCTTCGTCGACGTCGCGATGCCGGGCAAGACCGGGCTCGAGGTGCTGGCCGCGCTGCCCCCTGGTCAGCGGCCGATGGCGATCCTGCTGACCGCCTACGACGGCTTCGCCCTGCAAGCCTTCGATCTGGCCGCCCTGGATTATCTGCTCAAGCCCGTCGAGGACGACCGCCTGGACGAAGCCCTGGACCGCGCACAACAGGCCTTTCCCTACCGCGGCCAGGGCCGTAGCGCGCTGCCTGCCGCGCCGATGGTGCGCAGCTTCAGCGTACGGGTCGGCACGCGCACCGTGCTGGTGCCGGTTGCGGAAGTCGAGCGCATCGAGGCCGACGGCGACTACGCCACCCTGCATGCGAACGGCAAGACCTGGCTGGTGCGCGAACGCCTGCACAAGCTTGCCATGCAACTCGATCCGCGCCAGTTCCACCGCGTGCACCGCTCGGCCATCGTGCGGCTCGACATGATCGCCGAACTGCGCGCACTCACCAACCGCGACGCCCTGCTGCGCCTTCGCGACGGCAGCGTGCTGCGCGCCAGCCGCAGCTATATGCCCGCCCTGGCGGAAGCACTACAACAACTCAACAAACAATCCGCATGATGCCCCTTGAATCGAAACCCGCCCGGCTCGCCGGGCTGGACACCTTGCGCGCGCTCGCCATCGCCCTGGTCCTGATGTCGCACTACAACAGCTTCGTCAGCCAGGCGCCGACCTTCGGCGTCATCGGCAGCATCGGCTGGGCCGGCGTCGACCTGTTCTTCGTCCTGAGCGGCTACCTGATCGGCAACCAGCTGCTGGCGCCTGCCGCGCGCGGCGAGAGCCTGGACCTGAAGAGTTTTTTCGCGCGCCGCCTGCTGCGTACGCTGCCGAACTACTACGCGGTGCTGGCCGTCTACCTGCTGCTGCCGGATAGTCCGATCGCCGGCAAGAGCATGGCGCCGGCCTGGCGTTTTCTCACCTTCACCCAGAACTTCGGGCTGAACTACGGGGAGACCTTCACGCATTCATGGTCGCTGTGCATCGAGGAGCAGTTCTACCTGGTGTTGCCGCTGGCGGTGCTGGCCCTGGTCGGCAGCCGGCGCTCGCCGCACCTGCTGTGGTGCGCCCTGTTTGCCGCCATCGGCGCCGGCATGATGGCGCGCGGCGCCGCCTTCATGGACGGCAAGGATGTCTTCGCGGCGCCGGTCTACTACTCGAGCTTCTGCCGCTTCGACGAACTGCTGCCGGGTGTGGCGATCGCCATGCTGAAGAACTTCCACCCCGCGGTGTTCGCGCGCGTCCTGCGCCACGGGAACGCGCTGCTGGCGGCGGGCCTGGCGCTGGCGGCGGCTGTCCTCTACGGTGTGATGAACGAGGCGCCGAGCGCCTTCATGGCTTCCACCTTCGGGTTCTCGCTGGTCGCTGCCAGTTTCGCGCTGCTGACCTGCGCTGCGCTCAGCCCTGGCTCGCTGCTGAACCGCCTGCGCATTCCCGGTGCGGGCAGTCTGGCGCTGTGGTCGTATGCGGTCTACCTGGTGCACAAGCCGGTGTTCATGGCGCTGCGGCCGGAACTGGTCAGCAGGGACATCGACCCGGGTTCGCCTTTGACCATTGCGGCCGTCATGGGGGCCGGCGTCCTGGGTGGCTGGGTATTGTATCGGGTGGTGGAGACGCCGTTCATGCGGCTGCGGGCGCGCTGGTATCCGGCCGGTTCACCCAAAACGCGTCACACGGCCGTTTCTGCGCCCTCCGGTAGTGCCGTCAGCGGCTAAGCTCGGCACCTGTCGATGCAGGCAGCGGTGTGTGAGCCTGCTGCGGATGCCTCGTGCTGGACTCAAGCTCGAACCGAGCCCGCGTATTTTTTCACACAAAACCAAACGATGAGTGGTTCACTTGGAGGCAAGTAATGTCAGGCAAAATGAAGTTTGTCGCAGGCGTCGTGTTGAGTAGCCTGTTGTCGTTTCCCGCCTATGCGGCGGAGTACAGCACCATAAACAGCAGGTGGGGTCAGGTCTGACAATCGGACACGCACTCATCAATATGGATTTTCATTTGCACTGTAGGAAACGTTCGCCTGCGGATGAGTTTGTGTCTGAATGTCAGACCTGACCCCGGCCTCGCGCCGCCATCTTGCGCAAGCTGCTGTCCTCCGCAAAGGACGACAAGGAACGCACGGAACTGCAGCGTGTCCTGGCGATGGTGGAGAAAGGAGAAACCGAGAAGCCAGTCTACACGCTAAAGGGAAGGCGTTAATTTGATCAGCCGATCATGAACACCGGATACCGCCTCCACTCCGGCTCACGATAGCGCTCGCAATTCGCAAAGATAAAGTCCAGCACCGCCTCCTGATTCGACAGCAGCGCCGGCTTCGCCTCCTTCCACGCCTCGAACTTCGCCGCCAGCGCCGGCTCGTCGTTCAGCAGTTCGGCCGCATGGTCCTCGAACACGTAGTCCGAATACGCCTCCTTCTTCTCCAGCACGCTGTTGAAGAAGCCCCAGCGGAAGAAGCTGTCGTGGCCCAGCGGTTCCAGCGTCTCGACCGCGTAACGCGCATTGTCCTGGTCGAGCGGCACGATATAGTCGCCTTCGCGCAGCAGTACCTGGCCGCGGCGCTTTTCCAGCACCACGTCGTCATGGAACATGTGGCCCTCGTAGGCGTTCGGACGCGAGGCGACCGACACCACGTGGTAGTAGTCCACCTCTTCCATGCGCTCGGCTTCCACGCGCTCCAGGCGCACGCCATTCCACTGCAGGCGCTCGATCGCCTCGCGCCACTGCTGCGGCACCACGTAGGCGCGCGGCGCCGGGACGTGGACGTCGGCCGGGAAGCGGTTGTACCAGGCAATGTCGCGCTCCCATGGCTTGGTGCGGTCGTACCACAGGCGCGAATAGGTACCCAGCACGCTGGGCTTGTACCCGGCCTCGTAGCCCTTGAAGCGGAAGGTCGACGGATTGTTCTCATCCATGGACCAGTGGACCGGCCATTCGCGGCGCGTACGGCCGGCCTGCTTGGCGGCACGGCGCAGCGCCTGGATCTGCTCCGCGTTCGCGACCGTGAACGCCAGCGCCGTCTCGACCAGTGCGCGCATCGACTCGTAGCGGTCCTTGAACGGCTTGAGCATGTGCGTCTCGGGCATGAAGCCGATCGTGTGGTGCAGGGCCGCGTAGCCGGTCGAGAAGCGTGGCGTCTCGAGGAAGTCGACGATGCCGTGGTCCGGGCTGTCCTTGAGCGGGTTCACATAGGGGCAGGTCGGCCAGCCGCGCGCTTCCATGTCGGCGTACATCGCCGGCAGCATGGTGTCGCGCAGGAAGTCGCCCAGCTCTCCGCCCAGCTTGTCCGCCTGGGTGTGGATCAGGGTCATGGTGTAGCTGTAGTCGGCGCCGTTTGACGTATGGGTGTCGACCATGACGTCCGGGTCCCAGGCCGTGAACAGCTTGTTGAACACCTGGGCGGTGAGCGAGTCGCACTTGATGAAGTCGCGGTTCAGGTCGAGGTGGCGGCTCATGCCGCGGAAGCCGAACTGCTCCGGGCCGTCCTGGTTCACGCGCGAGGTGTCGGCGCGATTCAGGCTGCCGTCCACGTTGTACAGCGGGACGAACAGGAACACGGTCTTGCCCAGCGCCGCCAGGCGCTCCGGCTGGGCGCAGAAGTCGCGCACCAGCGCCATGCAGCCATCGACGCCTTCCGGTTCGCCCGGATGGATGCCGTTGTTGTTGAAGAAGACCGGGCGGCCGGCGCGCTTGATCTCGTCGCGCTCGAACACGCCGTCGCTGCTCACCACGCCGGCGTGGATCGGCACGCCCGCATCCGACACGCCCACTTGGTAGAAGCGCAGCACTCCAGGGTGGCGGCGCGCAAGGTCTTCATACCAGGCGATGCAGTCGGCGTGCGTGGTGGTCTGGTTCAGGTTCCCCTGTTCGTAGGGCGTCAGCTGTTCAATGGACATGGTTACTTATATGTTGGGTTAAACCGTAGGGACCGGCGTGACGGTCACCGGCGCGTGCAGCGGCAGCGTGATCGCCACCACGGTGCCGCCCCCTAGGCTGGAGCGCACGTCCATCACGCCGTGCACGGCATACACGCGCTCGCGCATGCCGATGATGCCGATGCCTTCCGAGGCGCTGGCCGGGTCGAAGCCGTTACCGTCGTCCGCGACCACGATGCGCAGGGTCTGGGCGCCTTCGTCCAGCACCAGGCGCACCTGGGCCGAGGTGGCGTGGGCGTGCTTCATCACGTTCGACAGGGCTTCCTGCACGATGCGGTAGGCGGAGATCGCCAGCTCGTTCGACAGGCGCGAGAAATCGCCCTCGCCGTGGAATTCGAAACCGCAGCCGGCGCTGCCGTCGTAGTGGCGCACCATCTCTTCCACCGCGCCGTGCAGTCCCAGCATGTCGAGCACCTCGGGACGCAGGCGCCGCACCAGGCGGCGGCCATTGGCGTACAGGTCGAGCGCGAGCTTGGTGATGGCCTGCGACTTGCGCCCGATCTCCTCGATCTCCGGGGTCGGCGGGACCTTGGCGGCGAGCGCGCCGATCGACTGGGCCTCGAGGCGCGCGGCGATCAGGGAGGCGTTCAGTTCATCGTGGATCTCGACCGCGATACTCTTGCGCTCATCCTCGATGATCGAGTTCACTTTCTGGATCAGCTTGCGCTTGTCGGCGTCGGCGCGCAGCGCCTCGTTGCGCGAGGCCAGCAGGTCGCGGGTGCGCTCGGCCACCTTGTTTTCGAGGTCGCGCTTGGATTCGTCGAGCGCCAGCGACATCTCGCCGATCGAGGCCTGCAGCTCGCCGACCTCGCCGCCGGAATTGACCGGCAGGTGCACGCGGAAGTCGCCGTTGCGGATGCGGCTCAACGCGCCCATCGCCTCGCGCAGCGGCACCGTGAGCGAGCGCGCCAGCACCCAGGCCAGCACGCCGCTGACCACCAGCGCCAGCGCGGCGATGCTCACCTCGAAACGGAAGCGGCGGGTCTGCTTGGCCATCATGTTCGAGGGCGACATCGTCACCCGCACCCAGCCGACGATCTCGGTGGTGAGGGTGGGCGGACGCAGGTCGCTCGAGGCGGAGACGTGCGGCGTGCCGTTGTCGGTGAACAGGTTGATCCACACCACCTGCTTCTTGATCGGCGCTTCGTAATGGTGAGGCTGGGCGTCGATGGCCGATTCGGAATCGACCCGCACGGCCTGGGTGCCGTCGGTTCCCACCACCTCGATGCGGTAGATGCTGCTGTCGGACTGCACCAGGCCGTTGATGGTCAGGCGCAGGTCGGACAGGTTGCCCGAGATGACGTTGTATTCGCTGGTCTCGGCCAGCGCGCGCGCCAGCGTGCGCCCGCGCTCGGCCAGTTCCTCGGCCACCTGCGCGCGATGCGAGTAATACGAATACCACACGAAGGCGGTGAACAGGAAGGTCACCGGCAGCATGGTGATGAAGGCCATGCGCCGGCCGATGCTCCAGCCGCGCCAGAAGCGCAGGTTCATGGCCTGGCCGCCGGCCGCACGGGCAGTTTTGCCGGCAGGTGCGCAAAGCGGCGCGCGCCGTCGGTCACGCGCACGTCGAGCGAGCGCGCCACGCCTTCGTTGACCAGGGTGCGGAAGTAGCGCGGGAACTGCGGTGGCGGCAGGTTACCGGTGACGACAAAGGCGGCGGCGATCTCGGCCACCTGGGTGTTGATGTCCTCGATTTCGGAATAGGTGGTGGCCAGCGCACCCACCTTGACCATGTCGGCAGAGAAGCCGATCACGCCCTGCTTGCGGCGGTAGGTCGAGAGCAGGATGTTGCGCACGTTCTCGGGGTTGTAGACGTCGCCGTCGGGCATTGCCAGCAGCACCTCGGCGCGCGTCATGCGGTTGAGCGTGTGGTTGATGTCGTCGCCGGCGGCGAAGGGCTGCACCTCGACCTCGGCCTCCAGCGCGGGGCGCAGGAAGGTGGTGTCTTCGCCGAGGATGGCGCCGACCCGCACCGGCCGGCCGTACAGCAGCGCGGCCAGGCGCAGCTGGTCGGCCGGCGCCGGCTCGGCATACACGGCGGTGGTCAGGCCGGCGCGCACGCCCGGCGTCTTGTCGGTGAGCGCGCGCCACACCTGGCTGGAGGTGAAGGCGGAAATGATCACGCAGTCGCAGCGGCGCGCCACGGCGTCGCGCAGCGCGGCCGGGCCGATCGCCACATACAGCATGCGGCGGCGCTGCCCCAGCTCGGTGCGGAAGGCGGCGAAGGTGGGCACCAGGCGCTTGTACAGGTCTTCGGCGATGCGGCGCGTGACCTCGCTGTCGTCGCCGGTCAGGATCTGGAAGCGGAAGCCGGTGACTTCTTCGTCCTTGCGCGCCTGGTCGGCAGCCTGCACCCCTACGGGCTGGAGCACGCCGGCAAGGAGCGCAAGCGCGGCCACGGCCGCGCGCAGGAACGTCGGGAGGCGCATCGCTGTCTTAAGGCTCGATCAGGCCGTGCTTCACGGCCAGCAGGGTGATGTTGGCCTGGCGATGCACGCCCAGCTTTTCCTTGATCGACTGGCTGATGTTGCTGATGGTCTTGGTCGAGAGGTCGAGCTTCTCGGCGATCTCGGCGTTGGTCATGCCTTCGGCCATCAGCTTGAAGATCTCGAGGCCGCGTTCGTCCAGCTGCGACTGCGGCGTCACGTCGCCGCGCACCGCCATGCTGGCCAGGCGCGAGGCGATCTGCGGCAGGAAGTACAGCTTGCCGTCGTTCGCATGGCGCACCGCCGTCACCAGGTCGGACGGGTCGCAATCCTTGGTGACGAAGGCGTGCGCGCCCATGCGGTAGGTTTCCTTGATCAGGCTGTCCTGGTCGAACTGGCTCAGGAAGATGATCCTGGCGCGCGGGTCGTCCTTCAGGATGCTCTGCGCGGCATCCAGGCCGGTCAGCTCGGTCCCGAAACGCATGTCGAGGATGACAACGTCGGGCTGCTGCGCCGCATACAGCGCCACCGCCTCGCTCGGGGTCTTGGCCTGACCCACTACCTGCATGCCGGCCGCTTCCAGGGACATCGCAAACCCGGTCATCACGATCGGGTGGTCGTCCGCAAGCATGACGCGGATCGGTTTTTTCTGTTCGGACACGACTTTCACTCCTGTGTTTCACCCGCCGTTTGGCGCACTCATTTGCACATTTACATTCGCTTACCAATCTCTGGCAGAACTGTGTGCCAAGCGACAGAAAGCATGCGGGTTGTAAGAGGATTATTTCATACAACGGGCCGTGACGCGAGTACCCATCCATTATCTGCTCCCGGCCCAAGGAGTATTACACCTGGAAGCAAAATTACCAAGAAAGCGCTTTACATTATGCTAGGCCCTAGCATATATTGATTCCATCAACTATCAGATGCATATCTTTCCTTAAGCAAAAAGTTCTGCGACCCCGTCGCTGGGCCTAACAAGAAGAGGAGAACGCCATGCACTTCACGCAACTCAACGATGGGACCGGCGGCAAAGCCGGGAAGTTCGCCCTGGTGACCGGCCTGCACCTGCTGGTGGGCATGGGCCTCATCAACGTGATGAACTCCAAGAGCATCACCCTGCCGAAGCTGATCGAGGACGCCACGGTCTGGATCCAGCCCAAGGTGCCGCCGCCGCCCCCGCCGCAACCGCCGCAGCCCCAGCAGCGGGTGGTCAAGCCCAAGATCGTGGTGCCGAAAACCGAAGTCGAGGTTCCTCCGCCTCCGGTCGAGGAGCAGGTGCAGGCCAGCACCGAGCCCGACCCGGCGCCGGAACAGGCGCTGCCCTCCACCAATGACGCGCCGCCCGCCCCGCCGGCGCCCGCCACCAGCAATCCGGGCCAGATGCGCAGCGCCGTGCTGGCCAACGCCGACGGCTGCGCCACGCCGGCCTACCCGGTCAGTGCGGCGCGCAACGGCGACAGCGGCACCGTGACCCTGGCGCTGCTGGTCGGCGCCAATGGCCGGGTACAGGATGCACGGGTCCAGAAGTCGAGCGGCCACCGCGAACTGGACCGTGCCGCCCTGAGTGCCCTGAGCCTGTGCCAGTTCAAGCCCGCCATGAACAACGGCGTCGCCGAAGCCGGCTGGGGGCAGATCGCCTACGTCTGGACGCTCGAGTAAACACACCGGTTCCCTTCTTCGCCCGCTTGCATCGCGGGCTTTTTTTCGCCTGTATCGGGAAATCCGGAACAACAACACCAACAACGAGGAGAGAGAAGCAATGCTTACCGCTGGAATACCGACGGCGCCGCCGCGCGTCCCGAGCCTGGCCAGGCTGGCAGCCGGCCTGCTTGGCCTGCTGGTGCTGGCCGTGCTGGCCTGGACCGCCATCGCCCCCCCGGCCCCCTCCGCACCGACGGCGCCGCCGCCCCTCGACCGCATGATGCGGCACGTGTCGGTGCTGGCGGCGGCGCCGCGGCCGATCGCCACCCGCGCCAATGCCGAGGCGCGCGACTACATCCTGGCCCAGCTGCGCGGCATGGGTGTGGCAGCGTCGGTGCAGCGCACCACGGTCCAGAAGACCACCATCCGCTACTGGGGCGGCACCAACGTGACGCTCGGCGTGGTGCACAACATCGTCGCGCGCCTGCCCGGCAGCGCGCCCGAAGGCCAGCGCCGTCCGGCCCTGCTGCTGGCAAGCCATTACGACAGCGGTAATGCGACGACGGGTGCGGCACGCGGGGCGGCGCAGGTGGCGGCCATGCTCGAGACCGCGCGCTTACTGCGCGCGGGTCCGGCGCACGCGAATGACATCGTGCTGCTGTTCGCCGACGGCGAGGACGTCGGCGGCCTGGGCGCCAAGGGCTTCGCCGAACAGCATGCGCTGGCGCGCCAGGTCGGACTCACGCTGAAGTTCGACGCCGCCGGCAGCGCCGGGCCGCTGGTGCTGCTCGACGCCAGCGGCGCGGGTGGCGACGTACTGCGCGGCTGGGCGCGGGCGGCGCCCGAGGTGGAGGGATCGTCGCTGATGACGCGGCTGTACAAGCTGTTGCCGGACATGCCGCGCGTCGGTTCCCTGGCCGCCATCGATGCCCCTGCCCTGCTGTTCGCCAACACCGGGCGGCGCTTCGAAGGCCGCAGTCTTGATACCGTGGAGCGCCTCGACCCGGCCATGCTGGCGCAGCTGGGCGGCAGCATGCTGCGCCTGGCCCGCCATTTCGGCGATGCGCCGCTGGCGCGCGGCGCCTACCGGCCGCGCGCGTATTTCAGCCTGCCGCTGGCGGGCAAGGTCCAGCATCCAGCCATCCTGTCCTGGGGCCTGGGCGCGCTGGCCTGCCTGATGCTGGTGCACGGCTACCGCCAGTCGCTGGAGCGGGCCGGCGACACGGTGGCGCCGCTGGTGCAGGGTTTCTTCGGGGTGGCGCTGATCCTGCTGGCGACGCGCATGCTGCTGTGGGAGCGGCGCGAAGAGCTGGCCACGCTGACGCAGGCACAGGACAGCGCGGCGGCGCTGGTGTTCCTGGTGTCGAGCGCCTGCCTGTTCATCGGCGCGCTCTACCTGCTGCGCAGGATGACCGGCGCGGTTTCCGTGTTCCTGGGGGCGATGAGCTGGCTGGCCATGGTACTGCTGCTCGTCCTCCTGACAGCGCCCGACGCCGCCTGGCTGCTGGCCTGGCCGCTGGCCGCGGCGCTCGCGGCCTTCACGGCGCTGCAGGCGCCGCGCTCCCCCGCGCCGAGCCGCGCCCTGCTTGCCGCCGGCCTGGCCCCGGTGCTGCTGCTGTTCGTGCCGGTGCTGCGCGACGCGTGGCTGGTCTTCGCCCCGTATGGGCAGTATCTGCCGGCCCTGCTGGTGGCGGTCCTGATGCTGTGCTTTGCCAGCCTGTTCCTGCTGCTGCCGCTCGGGCGTGTCGTCATCGGCGCGTCGGCGCTGGCCTTCGCCGGCTGCCTGGCGCTGCCGGGACAGGCCTCGGCGCCGCCGCTGCCGGAGCGCGCGGGGCTCGAGCCGAACCGCCTGGTCTATTTCAAGGACATGAACAGCTGGCGCGCCTACTGGCTGCTGCCTCCGGAGCCGCTGGACGCCTGGTCGAAACAGCTGTTCCCAAACCTGGACAAGCCGTCGATCTACGTCGACGTGTTCGGCTGGCACAGTCCGCGACAGTGGTTTGCGATCGCGCCGCGCGAGGACCGGATCGCCTTCCCGGAAGCCTATATGCTGAAGAATCCGGCGCTGGCCAAACCCTCCCTCGATCCCGGCCTGCGGCAGGTGGAATTCACGCTGCGCTCGAAGAACCGCGCGCCGCACATCAAGATGTGGGTGGCCGGCACCAAGCCCTGGCGCTCGACCCTCAACGGGCGCGTGCTGACCTCGAAGGAAAGCCCGTGGTCGCTGTCGCTGTACGGGATGGAGGACGGGCTGCTGCGCTTCACGATCGACGCCCCGGCGGACGACATCCTGGCGGTGATCGTCGAGGAGCGCATGCCCGGCCTGCCCGAGCACCTGCTGCCGCCCGGCGCGCCGCCGCGGATGCCGGGCACCGGCACCACGGTGTCCTCGGATGTGTTGCGGTTTTACTGAGCAGTTGGCATACAATGACCGACGCACTGCGTGCACCATCCAATCAACCCAAGCAGCAGGAAGCCATGCACAAGATCGTCTCCTCCGTTGTCCTTACCGCCCTCGCAAGCAGCCTGGCGCTGGCCTACCCGGCCCATGCAATTGGCTTCGCCGATGCACCGCAGCCAGCACAGGCCGCGACCGTCAAGGAAGCGCCGCTGCGCGCCCACCTCGCCTTCCTGTCGTCCGACGCCGTCGAAGGACGCGGCACCGGCCAGCGCGGCGGCGAACTGACCGTCACCTACCTGGAAACCCAGGCCGCCGCCGCGGGCCTGCTGCCCGCCAACAACGGCAGCTTCCGCCAGCCGGTGAAGATCGCCGGCGTGCGCTCGCTGCCGCAGAAGAGCACCATCGCCCTCATCGCCGGCGGCAAAAAGCTGCCGCTGCAGTTCGGCGCCGACTGGGTCTGGGGTCCGGGCGATGCCAAGGCCGACCATGCGCTCGACGCCGAGATGGTCTTCGTGGGCTACGGCATCAATGCGCCGGAAGAAGGCTGGGACGACTTCAAGGGCCAGGACTTCAAGGGCAAGGTGCTGGTGATGATGGTGAACGATCCCAAGCCGACCGCCGCCGAGCCGAAGCGCTTCAACGGCGACGGCCTGACCTACTACGGCCGCTGGACCTATAAACTGGAAGAAGCGGCGCGCCAGGGCGCGGCCGGCGTCCTGCTGATCCACACCGATTCCTCGGCCTCCTACGGCTGGAGCGTGGTGCAGAACAGCTGGGCCAATGCGGAGCGCTTCCAGCTGGCCGAGGGCAAGCTGGGCACCGGCCTGCAGGGCTGGATGACCGATGCCACCGCGCGCAAGCTGTTCGCCGCCGGCGGCCAGGACCTCGACAAGCTGCGCGCCGCGGCCGAGAACAAGGACTTCAAGCCGGTCGTATTGACGGCCCGCGTGAAGGGCCAGGCGCGCGCCGAAGTGCGCACGCTGAACGAGTTCAACGTGGCCGGCATCGTGCCGGGCACCGACCCGGCGCTCAAGGACGAGCTGGTGGTGTACAGCGCGCACTGGGACCACATGGGCAAGCAGGGTACCGAAGGCGACACCATCTTCAACGGCGCGGTCGACAATGCCTCGGGCACCGCCGCCCTGCTGGCGATGGCGCAGGAAGCCGTGCGCAACCCGGCCAAGCGCAGCCAGATGTTCCTGTGGGTCGCGGCCGAGGAACAGGGCCTGCTGGGCAGCGCCGCCTATGCCGCCAAGCCGCTGTGGCCGATCGAGAAGACGGTCGCCAACCTGAACCTGGACAGCCTGAACTTCGTCGGCCTGGTCAAGGACGTCAACACCCCGGGCAGCGAGCGCACCGACCTGGGCGCGATGGCGGCCGCCACCGCGCAGAGCATGGGCCTGAGCATCGCCCCGGCCAAGCCCGACCTCGGCGGCGGCTACTTCCGCAGCGACCACTTCAGCTTCGCCAAGGCCGGCGTACCGGCATTCTCGGTAGGCGCGGGCCACGGCTGGGTGAAGGATGTCGAAGCGAGCAACGCCAAGCAGCAGGCCTACCGTGCGCGCTACCACCAGGTGACGGATGAATACGATCCGGGCTGGGACCTGTCGGGCATGGTGCAGCAGGCGCAGTTCACGCTGAACCTGGGCCGCATGGTGGCGGATGCGCCGAAGGCGCCGGCGTGGAAGGAAGGGGATCCGTTCGGGAAGGCGCGTACGGCTTCTAAATAATCGCGTTTGCGACTACGGATGGGAACTTGGGTCCCGGCCTGCGCCGGGACCCAAGTTCAGATACGCCGGCCAGGGCAGTAGCTCGAGCCGGGCCAGCTTCTGCTTCAGCAGCAGGAAGACTTCTGCGATCAGGGAGTGAAATTTCATTTCTTATTAACCCCTATTTTGAAATTTTATTTCATCCCTGATTTGCCAGGGATGCTTACTGGATGACGCCGCAGGCCATCCGCCCGCCCCCGCCGCCGAGGGGCGCCGGGTGGTCGGCGTGGTTGTCGCCGCCGGCGTGGACCATCAGGGCCTTGCCCTTGACGTCCGCCAGCTTCAGGCGCGGCGCCAGCACTGGGTTGGTGGCCGTACCCTTGTCGTCGACGCTCAAGGCCGGCAGGTCGCCGAGGTGGCCGTCGCCCCAGGGCAGGCCGTGCTTGCCGGTCTTGTTCGGATCGAGGTGGCCGCCGGCGGCGCCCGCGGGCACCGTCTTGCCATCCTTCTGGTTCGGAGCGCAGCTGCCGTTTTCGTGCACGTGGAAGCCGTGCAGGCCGGCCGGCAGCTTGGTCAGCGCCGGCGTGAACACGAGGCCATGGCGCGTCTCGCTGATGGTCACGGTGCCGACCTCGGCGCCCTCTCCTTTGTCGGTCGCCATCTTCATGGTGACCTTCATGTCGGCGGCATTGGCAACGGCGCAGGTGGCGCCCAGCAGGACGGCGCACATCCATCGAATGTTCATGTCAAACCCCTTGGTGTAGTTGAGATGATAGGCAGCCCTGCAAGTGTATTCCATCCCTTGGCTGAAGGATGTTCCGCAGTAGCCAGCTATGCGGCGCGCTGCCGGCGGCGCGTCCAGCCGAGCAGCGCCAGACCGGCGCCGACCAGGCCGAGCGGGGCCGGTTCAGGCAGGTCCGCGGCTGGCGGCGTGGGCAGCGCCAGCACTTCCGCCTGGGTCAGCGCGGTACTGTAGACGCGGATGTAGTCGACCGCGCCCGCGTTGGCTTCACCGGTGTATGAACCGCTGGTGTTATCGCGGAAAAAATGGGCCGGGTTGGTGCCGAAGTCGGCAATGCCGTCGACGTCGTTCACGCTCAGTACCTGCACACGTACTGGTTGTCGACGAACTTGCCGCCGAAGTGTTCCAGCGAGGTCTCGGTGAGCGAATCCTTCAGCGATCCGTTCAGGTTGAACTGGTGGATCAGCGCAGCCTGGCTGCTGGCAGCAAGGCACAGCAGTGTTGCTGCGATCAAGGAATGCAGTTTCATTGGTGTCCTTTCATGTTGGCAATGACCAGCATGATAAAAAATGAAACAAAGGCATTCCCCCCCGGGGTGGGGGATGTTCGGGAGACAAGCTTACATGCGCGAGATGGCGGGACGCAGGATGGCCAGCAGGCCGGCTTCGGAGGTGCAGCCGAACTTCTCGTAGACCGCCTTGACGCAGTCGCGCAGCACGGCGTCGCTGACGTCCATGCGGCTCCTGGCCGCTTCGCGTCCGCCGCCCAGGCCCATCCAGAAGGCCACTTCCATCTGCTGCGGCGACAGCTCGACGCTGCCCAGCGCGCGCCAGATCCGCAGCGGCATCGGCACCACGAACTTCAGGAAGATGCCGACGGTGCGGCTATGGATGGCGTCGTAGGAACCGGCGCTCATCCACTGCGCGCGCGCTTCCAGCACGCCGCCGGCCAGCTCCAGCGTGCCCGCCGGCAGGCGCCAGGGATAGCGCTCGCCGTACACCACCGACTCCACCAGGCGCAGGCAGAACGGCGGCAGGGTGCGGCGGTCGAACACCTGCTGTTCCTGCGAGGCCAGCTGGTCGAGCAGTGCGCCGGCCGAATCGCTCAGGAACAGGATGTCGCCGTTGGTGGTGGCCAGCAGCATGGCCTCGTCCTCGATCACCCCTAGCAGGCCGTTGCCGGCCACGGCCGCATTGCGCAGCGCATGGTCGAAGTAGTTGGCGACGCGCCCCAGGTCTTCCTCGTCGTCGGTATCGAAGGGCGGGCCGTCGTCGCGCAGCAGGGTCAGGGTGCCGACCGGGTTCGCGGCCGACCCGAGGCGCGCCTCGAGCACGTGGGCCGCGCGTGCGCGCGCCTCCGCCGGGGGCACGCCGAAGTCCACCGAGTCGCCATAGAAGTAGCCGTTGGGCGGCGGCAGCACGCCCAGTACGTTGGCCTCGTGCAGGTCTTCGGGCGACTGCTGGGCGAGCAGGAACAGCTGGGACGCGCTGTTGGGAATCAACTCGCGCACCAGCTCCAGCGCATCGGGGATCAGGGTCATCAGGTGCAGGCCGCCGGAACACAGGATTCGCAGGCGCGCCCACTGGCGACTGTTCTTTTTACGGGACACAGCTCAGGTAAAGATGTCGAGGATTTAACAATATTGCTGAGTTATAGCAATAAAGTCAAACCCAATCAACTTACGCCCGCAATATCCGCTTCCTGCGCTACAGCTTTTTGTTCCTCCGCAAGCGCCGGCTGGCACTGCGGCAGCTGGGCCAGGATGTCGGCCAGCGCCCGGAATTCCACCGGCTTGACCAGGTGGTGGTCGAAGCCGGCCTGCTTCGACAGGTCGCGGTCGCGCGCCTGGCCGTAGCCGGTGAGCGCGATGAAACTCGCGCCGGGGTGCTCGCGGCGCAGGCGGCGCGCCAGTTCGTAGCCGGTCATGTCGGGCAGGCCGATGTCGAGGATGAAGGCGTGGGTACGCGCGATCTCGCTGGAGGCGAGCGTGCGCAGGGCGCCGTCGAAGACGTACACGGTATGCCCCTGCTCGCGCAGCAGCACCGCCAGCGACTGGGCCGCATCGACGTTGTCGTCGACGATGGTGAGCGTGCACGGCGCGACCTGCTGCGTGCGGGTATGGCGGTGCAGCGGCGCAGGCGCGTTGGCGCCATCCAGCGCGGTGGCCAGCGGCAGCAGCACCGACACCGCGGCGCCGAGATTGGGGCCGTCACTGTGCGCCTCGACCTGCCCGCCATGCATGTGGACGATGGTTTTCACCAGCGCCAGGCCGATCCCGAGGCCGCCCTGCGAGCGGTCCGGCGTGCGCTCGGCCTGGGTGAACAGGTCGAACACGTGCGGCAGCAGCTTGGCGTCGATGCCGGCGCCGTTGTCGATCACGGTGAGGCGCGCCTGCTCGGGGCCGGCCTCCAGGCGCAGCGTGACCTGTCCGCCCGCCGGCGTGTACTTGGCCGCGTTGTTGAGCAGGTTGACCAGCACCTGCACCAGGCGCGTGCGGTCGCCCCGGACCAGCACCGGCTGCATTGGCGCCTCCACCGTCAGCACATGGTTCTTGGCTTCGATGTGCGGGCGCGCCTGCTCGACGGCGGCGCGCAGCATGGTGTTCAATTCCAGCGTCTCGGTCTCCAGCTTGACCAGGCCGCGGGTGACGCGCGAGACGTCCAGCAGGTCGTCCACCAGCTCCGTCATGTGGCGCACCTGGCGCGAGATGATGTTGCCGGCCTTGAGGCGCAGGTTCTCGTCCACGGTCGGCATCTTGAGCAGCTGGGCCGCATTGGTGATCGGCGCCAGCGGGTTGCGCAGCTCGTGCGCCAGCATGGCGAGGAACTCGTCCTTCATCTTGCTGTGGCGCTCAGCCTCGGCGCGCGCGGCGCGCTCGCTGGCCAGGATGCCTTCGCGCTCCTTGGCCGCGCGCTGCGCAAGGTCGTACAGGCGCGCGTTGTCGATCGCCACCGCGGCCTGGGACACGAAGCCGGTGATCAGCTGTTCGGTGCGTTCGTCGAACTGGTGGGTCTTGGAGTGGCCGAAGAACAGGCCGCCCAGCACCTCGCCGGAGCGCGAGCTGACGCAAGCCGCCAGGTAGCTGCGCACCGGCAGGTGGCCCTTCGGCATGCCGTGGTGCGGCCCCATGCTGCCGTAGCGCGGATCCTTGGTGATGTCGTCGCTGCGGATCGGCGGGCCGCCGCGGAAGGTATGTCCGAACAGCGCGGTCGGACGCGGGTGGCCGAGGTGCTGGAAGGCTTCGCGCGGCGCGCCGGTCAAGGTATAGAGCAGGTAGGCGTCGCCGTTGGCGTCCTTGCCGTTGTAGAAGAAGGAGCCGAATTCGGCGCCGGTCAGTTCGGTGGCGGCATCGGTGACCGCCTGCAGCAGGGTGTCGATGTCGAGCGTGGAGGCCAGCACCTTGCCGGCCCGGTTCAGCAGTTCGAGCATGCGCGTCTCTTCGCGCAGGGCTTCCTCGGCGCGGATGCGGCGCAAGGCCTCCCAGGTGCGGCGCGACAGGTCTTCGGCCAGGATGCGGTCGTCCTCGTTCCAGTGGTAGGCGCGGTCCCTGTACAGGAAGCCGGCACCGTGCAGGCGGTCGCCGTCCTTGAGCGGGATGACGATCACCGAGCGGATGCCGAGCATCAGGCAGGGCCTGGCGACGGCCGCGCACTCCGGATCGGTCGAAACGTCGTCGATGCAGATGGTGGTGCCGGCCCGCAGCGCGTCGAGCTGGCTCGGGGACAGCATGTCGATCGGCAGCGTGCCATGGGCGCCGCCGGTCTCGACGCCATCTTTCCACTCTTCCTTGACGGTGAAGGTACGCTTTTGCTCGTCCAGTTCGACGTAGGCGACATTGGAGCCGCTGAAGTATTCGCTGGTGAGGCGGATGGTCGCCTTCAGCATCGGGCCGAATTCGATTTCTCGCCGCAGCGTGTCTGCCAGCTTCACCTGGTAATGCCGGCGTCGTTCACCCAGCACGGCCTTGGTGGTTTCGGCGAAGGTAACCAGCACACCCTCGACGGTGCCGGTGTCGCCGTAAATAGGGCTGTACGAATAGCTGAAGTAGCAGGTCTCGTAATAACCGAAGCGGTTGATCGTCAGCGGCATCCCTTCGGAGCCCAGCGCCTCGCCCGCCCGCACCTGCTGCCATATCGGGCCGATTGTGGGCCAGATCTCGGCCCAGGTAATGCGGGAATCGTTGCCGAGGGCAGCGTCGTTCTTGTCGCCCAGGATGGGTACGTAGGCATCGTTGAAGAACTGGACGTAAGAATCGCCCCACGCGAGATAGGCTGGCAGGCGCAGGTCGAGCACGGTGCGGACGGCCTGTTTCAGGCTGTGCGGCCAGCCGCCGACTGGACCGACGGCAGTGGTCTCCCACGGGAAGGCGCGCATGCGGCGCTCCATCTCCGTCATGTGGCTCGCTGCGCTTGCGGCGTCCGGGGTGGCGTCAAAGGGCCAAGGCATATTGCTCTTAGGGCAAGTAATGTGGATAGATCGTTAACTCAGCGGTGCATGATAGCAGTCCTTACATGGAAGGGGCGTACGGATGAGTTAGATGGCCAACATTGTGCGGGCTTGCATCGGTTCTTACCCTGGGAGGATGAGTTGCGCCGGCACGGTCTCCGGATTCGCTATTGGGGTGATGAGTCGGCTTAGAATGCTTGTTGCACTTCAGGCATTGCTTCTTCTCGTCAGCGAAAGGAATCCAGGTGAACCGTTCTGTTCTGCTCGTCGTCCTGCTCGGATTTATGGCGGCGCCTCTTGCCCAGGCTGAGGAACCCTCGATGTGCACATCGGTGTGCTCGTCTGAAAAGGAACAATGCACGAAGCGTGCAGGCAAGATGACCGAGCTCGATAGCTTGCCCAAGCTGGAGGAGAAAAATCCGTTTGCGCGGACTGCGGACGGGGCCGGCCAGGTGTGGTCGGAGTCGGCGCGTGCGAACGAGCGGCGGGCGGCGCAACGGCGTAACAGCGAGCGGGTCGATGCGTGCAATGCGAGCTATAAGCGCTGCACGGGTGCGTGTGCGCCGGCTACTGCCCCAACCAGCGATCAGGCTCTGCCGGCGAGATGAATTCAATCAGGACTTTCGACTGGCCCGGCATGGCGCCGCGTCCCTGCTTCCTTCGCCGAGATACGTCCATCGCGATGAGAGCCGGGTACGAACTGGAGCGGGCCGTCATTGCTCGAGCACGGGTCAAGGTGAACGCGCAGGGCGACCAGTTGCTCCAGGAGGCTTGCAGGCGGCTGGACGAATATGCCGCCTTCCTTTTCCGACCACCCACGCAACGCGGGATGCTCGACGCGGGCTGCAACCGGAATGCTCAATTCCTGATCGATGGGAACCAGCCAGTTTCGCTCCACCGACTTTTCGAAGTACGTGCACTGGACCGCGACTAGCCCGGCAGGAACGAGGTCTGCGACACCGGCGTGCTCACGTAGGCATCGGACCGGTTGACGGCACCATTCTTCGGCCAGCAGGCAGCGGGTGTCGGCAGCGTCGGTGCCGAGCGTTGTGGTCATGGCAGCGATATCGTTGCATTCACGTGCAGAAAGCACCTGCGGAACGCTGGCGAATCCATCGCTATCGAATCGTTCTCTCAACATGGCATGGCTGACGGTTCTTATGTGAAATGAAAGCACAAGAAGCAGAAGGTCGGCGGGGAGTCGGGGGAAACACAGCAGGAGCATAGTATCTCGCCACAAACCGTCGCGCATAAAAAAACGGCACCCTCAGGTGCCGTCTTCATGTCAGCTAGCTAGCTAAAACGATTACTCGCCGTCGCTGTGATGCTGCTCCGCCGGAGCCGCAGCATTCTGCTGGTCTTCCATCGCCTGCAGTTCGGCAGCCATGTTGGCCTTCTCCTGCTGCAGCAGTGCCTGGCGCTCTTCCGCCTCCCACACTTCCTTCTCCTTGCGGGCGCGGTGGAATGCCAGGCCGGTACCGCCAGGGATCAGGCGGCCGACGATGACGTTTTCCTTCAGGCCGCGCAGGCCGTCGCGCTTGCCCATGATCGCCGCTTCGGTCAGCACGCGGGTGGTTTCCTGGAACGATGCGGCCGAGATGAACGAATCGGTCGACAGCGATGCCTTGGTAATACCCAGCAGCACGTTTTCGTAGGTTGCCGGCAGCTTGCCAGCAGCGACGACCTTGTCGTTTTCTTCCAGCAGCTCCGAACGCTCCACCTGCTCGCCGACGATGTAGTCGGTGTCGCCGGCTTCGACGATCTGCACGCGGCGCAGCATCTGGCGAACGATCACCTCGATGTGCTTGTCGTTGATCTTCACGCCCTGCAGACGGTAGACGTCCTGCACTTCGTCGACGATGTAACGTGCCAGCGCTTCGATACCCAGCAGGCGCAGGATGTCCTGCGGATCGGCCGGACCATCGACGATCATCTCGCCCTTGTTCACCACCTGGCCGTCGTGCACCAGCACTTGCTTGTCCTTGGTGATCAGGAACTCGTGCTTGGCGCCGTCCATGTCGGTGATTTCCAGGCGTTGCTTGCCCTTGGTCTCTTTACCGAACGCGACGGTACCGGTGACTTCCGCCAGCATGCCCGCGTCTTTCGGCGAACGTGCTTCGAACAGTTCGGCAACGCGCGGCAGACCACCGGTAATGTCACGGGTCTTCTGCGATTCGGTCGGGATACGTGCCAGCACTTCACCCACCGTTGCCTGCTGACCGTCCTTGACCATGATCAGCGCGCCGACCTGGAAGCCGATCGTCACGGCGTGTTCGGTGCCGGCGATCTTCACTTCCTGGCCTTCTTCGTTCAGCAGCTTGACCTGCGGACGCAGGACCTTGCCCGAACCGCGGCGCTTCGGATCGATCGCCACCAGGGTCGACAGGCCGGTCACTTCGTCCACCTGGCGAGCGACGGTAACGCCCTCTTCCACGTTTTCGAACTTGATGGTACCTGCGTACTCGGTGATGATCGGACGGGTCAGCGGATCCCAGGTCGCCAGTGCGGTACCGGCCTTGACTACCTGGCCGTCCTTGACGATCAGGGTCGCGCCGTACGGCACCTTGTGACGCTCGCGCTCACGGCCGTGGTCGTCGGTGATCAGGACTTCGCCCGAACGCGAGATCACGATCTGCGCGCCCTTGCCGTTGGTGACGTAACGCATGGTCGCGGTGAAGCGGACCGTGCCGTTCGACTTGGCTTCGACCGACGATGCCACTGCCGCACGCGATGCCGCACCACCGATGTGGAAGGTACGCATGGTCAGCTGGGTACCCGGCTCACCGATCGACTGCGCCGCCACGACGCCGACTGCTTCGCCGCTGTTGACCAGCATGCCGCGGCCGAGGTCACGGCCGTAGCACATTGCGCACAGGCCGAAGCGCGTGTCGCAGTTCAGCGGGGTGCGGACCTTCACTTCGTCGATGCCGAGACGTTCGATCTCTTCGACCATGTCCTCGTCCAGCAGGGTGCCTGCTTCGAACACGGTTTCCTGGGTTTCCGGGTTGACGACATCGGTGCCGGTCACGCGGCCGAGGATACGGTCGCGCAGGGCTTCGATGACTTCACCACCTTCGACCATCGCCTTCATGTGGGTACCGTTGCTGGTGCCGCAATCGTCTTCGGTCACCACCAGGTCCTGGGTCACGTCGACCAGTCGACGGGTCAGGTAACCCGAGTTCGCGGTCTTCAGTGCCGTATCCGCCAGACCCTTACGGGCGCCGTGGGTCGAGATGAAGTACTGCAGAACGTTCAGGCCTTCGCGGAAGTTCGCGGTAATCGGCGTTTCGATAATCGAACCGTCCGGCTTGGCCATCAGGCCTCGCATACCGGCCAGCTGGCGGATCTGGGCTGCCGAACCACGGGCGCCCGAGTCGGCCATCATGTAAATCGCGTTGAACGATTCCTGGGTGCCTTCGGTGCCGTCACGCTTGATGACCGGCTCCACTTTCAGCTGGTCCATCATCGCCTTGCCGACTTCGTCCGAGGTCTTGCCCCAGATGTCGACGACCTTGTTGTAACGCTCGCCGGCGGTGACCAGACCCGAAGCGTACTGCTGCTCGATCTGCTTCACTTCCGCTTCGGCGCTCGCGATCATGCCCTTCTTGACATCCGGGATCAGCATGTCGTCGACGGCGATCGAGATGCCGGCACGGGTCGCCAGGCGGAAGCCCGACTGCATCAGCTTGTCCGCGAAGACGACGGTCGCACGCAGGCCGCACTTGCGGAACGACGTGTTGATCAGCTTCGAGATTTCCTTCTTCTTCAGCGCGCGGTTCAGCACCGAGAACGGCAGGCCTTTCGGCAGGATCTCGGACAGGATCGCACGGCCGACCGTGGTCTCGTAGCGGGTCAGGGTCTGCACGAATTCGCCGGTGACCGGGTCCTTCGGGTTCTCGACGATACGCACGGTGATGCGGGTCGCCAGTTCGACTTCCTTGTTGTCGTACGCGCGGATGACTTCCGAGACGTCCGGGAACAGCATGCCCTCGCCCTTGGCGTTGATCGCCTCGCGCGACGCGTAGTACAGACCCAGCACGATATCCTGGGACGGCACGATCGACGGTTCGCCGTTCGACGGGAACAGGATGTTGTTCGACGCCAGCATCAGGGTGCGCGCTTCCATCTGCGCTTCGATCGACAGCGGCACGTGGACTGCCATCTGGTCACCGTCGAAGTCGGCGTTGAACGCCGCGCAGACCAGCGGGTGCAGCTGGATCGCCTTGCCTTCGATCAGGACCGGCTCGAACGCCTGGATACCGAGACGGTGCAGGGTTGGTGCACGGTTCAGCATGACCGGGTGTTCTTTGATGACTTCTTCCAGGATGTCCCAGACCACCGGTTCCTGGATTTCGACCAGCTTCTTCGCCGCCTTGATGGTGGTCGCGAGACCCATCAGTTCCAGCTTGTTGAAGATGAAAGGCTTGAACAGTTCCAGGGCCATCAGCTTCGGCAGGCCGCACTGGTGCAGTTTCAGCTGCGGACCGACCACGATGACCGAACGGCCCGAGTAGTCGACGCGCTTGCCCAGCAGGTTCTGACGGAAACGGCCGCCCTTACCCTTGATCATTTCAGCCAGCGACTTCAGCGGACGCTTGTTGGCGCCGGTCATCGCTTTGCCGCGACGGCCGTTGTCCAGCAGCGAGTCGACCGCTTCCTGCAGCATGCGCTTTTCGTTACGCGTAATGATTTCCGGAGCGCGCAGTTCCATCAGGCGCTTCAGGCGGTTATTACGGTTGATGACGCGGCGGTACAGGTCGTTCAGGTCGGAGGTCGCGAAACGGCCGCCATCCAGCGGGACGAGCGGACGCAGCTCCGGCGGCAGGACCGGGAGCACTTCCATGATCATCCACTCAGGCTTGATGCCCGAGCGCTGGAAGGCCTCGAGCACTTTCAGGCGCTTGGCGTATTTCTTGATCTTCGCTTCGGACTTCGATTCCTTCAGCTCGACGCGCAGGGCTTCGGCATCGCGGTGGATGTCGATCGAGCGCAGCAGTTCACGGATGCCTTCGGCGCCCATGAATGCGGTGAAGTCGTCGCCGTACTCTTCGTACTTGGCGGCGTAGTCGTCTTCCGACATGATCTGGCACTTCTTCAGCGGGGTCATGCCAGGATCGGTCACGACGTATGCTTCGAAGTACAGCACGCGTTCGATGTCGCGCAGGGTCATGTCCAGGACCATGCCCAGACGCGACGGCAGCGACTTCAGGAACCAGATGTGCGCGGTCGGCGAGGCCAGTTCGATGTGGCCCATGCGCTCACGGCGCACCTTGGCCAGCGTGACTTCGACGCCGCACTTCTCGCAGATGACGCCGCGGTGCTTCAGGCGCTTGTACTTGCCGCACAGGCATTCGTAGTCCTTGATCGGGCCAAAGATCTTGGCGCAGAACAGACCGTCGCGCTCAGGCTTGAAGGTGCGGTAGTTGATGGTTTCCGGCTTCTTGACTTCGCCGTAGGACCACGAACGGATTTTCTCGGGCGACGCCAGGCCAATCTTGATGGCGTCGAAGCTCTCGTTTTGCTGAACTTGCTTGAATAGATCGAGCAGTGCTTTCATGTATCACTCCAGGTGATTGAATTCTTTACTGAGTACTACTACCGCCGCTTCTCACCGATTTTCGCCGGTGCTTGCTGAGCCCGCTGCCCTTGAAAGCGTCATCCCGGCGCAGGCCGGGATCCAAGTTTGCCGGCTATTCACCGGACTTAGGCCCCGGCCTGCGCCGGGGCGACGACTCGAAGGTCGCGGACCAGCCCGAAGGCTGGCGGCCATGCTGGCCCTGCTTAGTTGCGCTCGAGATCGATGTCGATACCCAGCGAACGGATTTCCTTCACCAGCACGTTGAACGATTCCGGCATGCCGGCGTCGATCACGTGATCGCCCTTGACCAGGTTCTCGTACACCTTGGTACGGCCGTTCACGTCGTCCGACTTCACGGTCAGCATCTCCTGCAGCACGTACGATGCGCCGTAGGCCTCCAGTGCCCACACCTCCATCTCACCGAAGCGCTGGCCACCGAACTGGGCTTTACCACCCAGCGGCTGCTGCGTCACCAGCGAGTACGGGCCGGTCGAACGGGCGTGCATCTTGTCGTCGACCAGGTGGTGCAGCTTCAGCATGTGCATGAAGCCGACGGTGACCTTGCGCTCGAATGCTTCGCCGGTGCGGCCGTCGAACATCGTGACCTGGTTCTTCGACGGGGTCATGCCCAGGTGGTTCGCGATCTCGTCCGGGAAGGCCAGGTCGAGCATGCGGCGGATTTCCGACTCATGCGCACCGTCGAACACCGGAGTTGCGAACGGCACGCCGTTCTTCAGGTTGTTCGCCAGGGTCAGGATCTCTTCATCGCTGAAGCTGTCGAGGTCTTCCTTGCGGCCGGTCTCGTTGTAGATCTTGCCCAGGAAGCCGCGGACTTCTTCTGCCTTCGCTTGAGCCCGCAGCATGTCGCCGATACGCAGGCCCAGGCCCTTCGCCGCCCAACCGAGGTGGGTTTCGAGGATCTGACCGACGTTCATACGCGACGGGACGCCCAGCGGGTTCAGCACGACGTCGGCCGGGGTACCGTCGGCCATGAACGGCATGTCTTCCACCGGCACGATACGCGAGACCACACCCTTGTTACCGTGGCGGCCCGCCATCTTGTCGCCCGACTGCAGGCGGCGCTTGACGGCCAGGTAGACCTTGACCATCTTCTGCACGCCAGGCTGCAGCTCGTCGCCTTGCGTCAGCTTCTTGCGCTTCTCTTCGAAGGCCAGGTCGAACTGGTGACGCTTCTCGTTGATCGATTCCTTGATCGCTTCGAGCGCGTTGGCGGTGTCGTCGTCGGCCGGACGGATGTCGAACCAGTGGAACTTGTCCAGGTCCGCCAGGTAGTCGGCGGTGATCGCGGCACCCTTCGCCAGCTTCTTCGGACCGCCGTTGACGACTTTACCGATCAGCATGCGCTCCAGACGCTGGAAGGCGTCGCCCTCCACGATACGCATCTGGTCGTTCAGGTCCAGGCGGTAGCGCTTCAGCTCGTCGTCGATGATCTGCTGGGCGCGCTTGTCGCGCTGGATGCCTTCGCGGGTGAACACTTGCACGTCGATGACGGTGCCGACCATGCCCGAAGGCACGCGCAGCGAGGTGTCCTTCACGTCCGAGGCTTTTTCACCGAAGATCGCGCGCAGCAGCTTCTCTTCCGGGGTCAGCTGGGTCTCGCCCTTCGGGGTGACCTTACCGACCAGCACGTCGCCGGCTTGCACTTCGGCGCCGATGTAGACGATGCCCGACTCGTCCAGGCGAGCCAGCTGGTTCTCGGCCAGGTTCGAGATATCGCGGGTGATTTCTTCCGCGCCCAGCTTGGTGTCACGTGCGACCACCGACAGTTCCTCGATGTGGATCGAGGTGTAGCGGTCGTCCTTGACCACGTTTTCCGAGATCAGGATCGAGTCTTCGAAGTTCAGGCCGTTCCACGGCATGAAGGCCACCAGCATGTTCTGGCCCAGTGCCAGTTCGCCCAGGTCGGTCGAGGCGCCGTCGGCGATGACGTCGCCGCGTGCCACGCGATCGCCCACTTGCACGATCGGACGCTGGTTGATGTTGGTATTCTGGTTCGAACGGGTGTACTTGATCAGGTTGTAGATGTCGACACCGACTTCGCCCGCGGTTGCTTCGTCGTCGTTGACGCGAATAACCACACGGCCTGCATCGATGTAGTCCACCACGCCGCCGCGCAGGGCTTGCACGGTGGTGCCCGAGTCGACCGCCACGGTGCGCTCGATGCCGGTACCGACGAAGGCTTTCTCCGGACGCAGGCAAGGCACGGCCTGGCGCTGCATGTTGGCGCCCATCAGTGCACGGTTCGCGTCATCGTGCTCGAGGAACGGAATCAGCGACGCTGCAACCGACACGATCTGGCCCGGGGCCACGTCCATGTACTGGATGCGTTCCGGCGAGACCAGGATGGTTTCGCCTGCTTCACGTGCCGACACCAGTTCGTCGACCAGCTGGCCTTCTTCATTGATCGCGGCGTTTGCCTGCGCAATGATGTAGCGGCCTTCTTCGATCGCCGACAGGTAGTGGATCTGGTCGGTGACCTTCGAACCTTCGACCTTGCGGTACGGGGTTTCCAGGAAGCCGTATTCGTTCAGGCGGGCGTACAGTGCCAGCGAGTTGATCAGGCCGATGTTCGGGCCTTCAGGCGTTTCGATCGGGCACACGCGGCCGTAGTGGGTCGGGTGCACGTCGCGCACCTCGAAGCCTGCACGTTCGCGGGTCAGGCCGCCCGGGCCAAGTGCCGAGACGCGGCGCTTGTGGGTGACTTCCGACAGCGGGTTGGTCTGGTCCATGAACTGCGACAGCTGCGACGAACCGAAGAATTCACGGATCGCGGCCGAGATCGGCTTGCTGTTGATCAGGTCGTGCGGCATCAGGTTGTCCGCTTCGGCCTGGCCGAGGCGTTCTTTCACTGCACGCTCGACGCGCACCAGGCCGGCACGGAACTGGTTCTCAGCCAGTTCGCCGACGCAACGCACGCGGCGGTTACCCAGGTGATCGATGTCGTCGACTTCGCCGCGGCCATTGCGCAGCTCGACCAGGATCTTGATCACGGCCAGGATGTCGTCGTTCGACAGGGTCATGTCGCCCACGAGTTCGTCACGGCCGATGCGGCGGTTGAACTTCATGCGGCCGACAGCCGACAGGTCGTAGCGTTCCGGGCTGTAGAACAGGCCGTTGAACAGGGCTTCCACCGATTCTTCGGTCGGCGGTTCGCCAGGACGCATCATGCGGTAGATCGCCACGCGCGCGGCGGTCTGGTCGGCGGTGTCGTCGGTGCGCAGGGTCTGCGAGATGTAGCCGCCTTGGTCCAGGTCGTTCGTGTAGAGCGTCTGGATGTCGGTCACGCTGGCGTCGCGCAGCTTGCCCAGCAGTTCTTCGGTCAGCTCGTCGTTGGCGACGGCGATGACTTCGCCGGTGTCCTGGTCGACGATGTTCTTGGCCAGCACGCGGCCCAGCAGGTAGTCTTCCGGCACCGAGATGCTCTTGATGCCGGCGGCTTCGATGTCACGGACGTGCTTGGCGTTGATACGCTTGTCCTTGGTGACGATGGTCTTGCCGGTCTTCGGATCGACGATGTCGAAGCGCGCGACTTCGCCGCGCAGGCGTTCGGACACGAACTCCAGCTCGCCGCCTTCATTGCGGAGGGTGAAATTGTCGAAGACGAAGAAGTTCGCCAGGATCTGCTCCGGCGTCATGCCGATGGCCTTCAGCAGGATCGTGACCGGCATCTTGCGGCGGCGGTCGACGCGGAAGAACAGGATGTCTTTCGGGTCGAACTCGAAGTCCAGCCACGAGCCGCGGTAAGGAATGATACGAGCCGAGAACAGCAGCTTGCCCGACGAGTGGGTCTTGCCGCGGTCGTGTTCGAAGAACACGCCCGGCGAGCGGTGCAGCTGCGAGACGATGACGCGCTCGGTACCGTTGATGACGAACGAACCGTTCGTGGTCATCAGCGGCAGTTCGCCCATGTACACTTCCTGCTCTTTCATTTCCTTCACGACCGGCTTGGTCGGCGATTCCTTATCCAGGATCACCAGACGCACCTTGGCGCGCAGCGGCGACGCGAAGGTCAGGCCACGCTGCTGGCACTCTTTCACGTCAAACGCGGGGTCGCCCAGCACATAGGACAGGAACTCGAGGCGCGCAAAACCATTGTGCGACACGATAGGGAAGATGGAGCTGAAGGCCGACTGCAGGCCTTCGTTCTTGCGCACGGAGGGAACGGCGTCCGCTTGCAGGAAATTCTCGTAGGATTCGAGCTGGGTAGCCAGAAGATAGGGAACGTTGTGAACGTTGGCGCGCTTCGCGAACGACTTGCGAATGCGCTTCTTCTCAGTAAATGAGTAGTGCATGGACACTCCGTGAGTGACAGAAAGGATGAGAATTCAGGAATTGCCAGTGGTGGTCACACCACACGCAAGGCCTGAAGCCTCTGCTTTCCCGCCAAGTGATTAAGACAGCCGTACTGCTGTGTTACGATATTTCTGAACCCGGTACTGCTTGCTGCTGATGTTGCTTATCGGCACCTGACGCGGACGTTTGCTGCAGGGACGACAAAAGAGCCAAAGCCGCATCCCCTCCCTTTCGGCAGGTTCCGCAAGCTTTGACTCCCGCGCTGGGCACTGCGAGAGTGCCCAATGCATATGTATTACTTCAGCTCGGCCTTGGCGCCAGCTTCTTCCAGCTTCTTCTTAGCGGCTTCAGCGTCAGCTTTCGGCAGGGCTTCTTTCACGGTCTTCGGTGCGCCGTCGACGACGTCTTTGGCTTCCTTCAGGCCCAGGCCGGTGATTTCACGGACGGCTTTGATGACGCCGACCTTGTTCGCGCCGACTTCGGTCAGCACGACGTTGAATTCGGTCTGCTCTTCAGCAGCAGCTGCAGCAGCGCCGCCGCCAGCTGCAGGAGCCGACATTGCAGCTGCCGACACGCCGAACTTCTCTTCGAAAGCCTTGACCAGGTCGTTCAGTTCCATGACCGACATTGCGCCAACTGCGTCCAGGAACTCTTCTTTGCTAATTGCCATTTGAAACTCCAAATATTGTGTGTGTGTAGTACAGGATTGGTTCTACTTGAACAAAAAGTCGCGAAGCGATTACGCTTCGGCGGCTTCCGCTGCCGGAGCAGGGGCGCCTTCGCCTTTTTGTGCTGCGACTGCAGCCAGAACTCGTGCAAAGCCAGACACCGGTGCCTGCATGACGCCCAGCAGCTGGGCGATGAGGACTTCGCGGCTCGGGATGCTTGCCAGCGCGGTCACGCCAGCCAGATCGAGCTGCTTGCCAGCGTAGTTACCGGCTTTCACAACCAGCTTGTCGTTGGTTTTGGCGAAGTCGTTGATGACTTTCGCTGCTGCAACGGCGTCGTCCGAGATCGAGTAGATCAGCGGGCCGGTCATGGAATCGGCAAGCGCGGCAAATTGGGTGCCTTCCACAGAGCGACGTGCCAGCGTGTTCTTCAGAACACGCAGGTAGACGCCCTGGGCGCGTGCGGTTGCACGGAGTTTGGTCAAGTGAGCAACCTGGATGCCACGGTACTCAGCCACGACGATGGTCTGCGCGGTTGCAACTTTCGCGCTTACCTCTTCGACGACGGCCTTTTTGTCATTCAGATTAAGACCCACGGTCAATCTCCTTAAATGATGCGGACAACATGTCTGCATCGGTTCGAACACGGCGTCCGAAGTTAAGAAGTCAATCTAACGCGGATGAATTCACGCAGCGTGGACTACAAAACTTGTTCGGGTACACCATCTGCGTTGGGTGGCTTATTAACCTCCGGCTCAACCTCTGCCTTCAGCCCAACGGTCTTTGATTGCCTGCCGGAGCGGTACATTGCCCCGACAGCCCAAAGATGCGCCTCGCGTTACTCTGCGAGGACTAAATACTGTTTATTAAGCAGCGATCGAAGCGTGATCGACACGGACGCCAGCGCCCATGGTCGACGACAGGGCGACCTTGCGCAGGTACACGCCCTTCGAGGTTGCCGGCTTCGCCTTGTTCAGGGCATCGATCAGCGCGACCAGGTTGGTCTTCAGCTGCTCATCCGAGAACGACTTGCGGCCGATGGTAGCGTGGACGATACCAGCCTTGTCGGTACGGTACTGGACCTGACCGGCTTTGGCGTTCTTGACGGCGGTAGCGACGTCCGGAGTCACGGTGCCGACCTTCGGGTTCGGCATCAGGCCGCGCGGGCCCAGGATCTGACCCAGGGTACCGACAATACGCATGGTGTCCGGCGAAGCGATCACGATGTCGAACGGCATGTCGCCGGCCTTCACGCGCTCTGCCAGGTCTTCCATACCGACGATGTCGGCGCCGGCTGCTTTAGCAGCTTCAGCCTTGTCGCCCGATGCGAAGACAGCGACGCGCACGGTCTTGCCGGTGCCAGCTGGCAGCACGACCGAACCGCGGACCACTTGGTCCGACTTCTTCGGATCCACGCCCAGTTGCACGGCGACGTCGATCGACTCGTTGAACTTGGCGGTTGCGAATTCCTTGATGATCGACACAGCGTTGTCGAACGCGTAGACCTTGTTACGGTCCACTTTTGCTTTCATTTCTTTGACGCGCTTGGACAGCTTAGCCATTACACACCCTCCACCGTGATGCCCATCGAACGTGCCGAGCCGGCGATGATACGCACTGCGGCGTCCATGTCGGCGGCGGTCAGGTCCGGCTGCTTGGTTTTTGCGATTTCTTCAGCCTGGGCACGGGTCAGCGTGCCAACCTTGTCGGTATGTGGCTTCGGCGAACCTTTGGTGATGCCAGCGGCTTTCTTGATCAGGTAGGTTGCCGGTGGGGTCTTCATCACGAAGGTGAAGGACTTGTCGGCGAACGCGGTGATCACGACAGGGATCGGCATGCCCGGCTCGAAACCCTGGGTCTGGGCGTTGAACGCCTTGCAGAATTCCATGATGTTCAGGCCGCGCTGACCCAGTGCCGGGCCGATCGGTGGGGATGGGTTTGCCTTACCGGCTGCGACTTGCAGCTTGATAAAGCCAATAATCTTCTTTGCCATGTCTGGCTCCTAAGTTGGCATTGAGTAGTAGCGCCCCACCGCTACTACTCTTCGGCGGGGCTCCTCTTTCCGGATTCCGCCTTGCTGCTGCGACGCTCCGTAACGGCGTTTTAGACTTTCTCTACCTGCCCGAACTCCAGTTCCACCGGAGTTGCGCGGCCGAAGATGGTGACAGACACACGCACCTTCGATTTTTCGTAGTTGACTTCCTCGACGTTGCCGTTGAAGTCGGTGAACGGGCCTTCCTTGATGCGCACCTGCTCGCCCACTTCGTACAGCACCTTGGGACGCGGCTTTTCGACGCCTTCCTGGACTTGCTGCATGATCTTGTCGATCTCGCGCGCCGGGATCGGCGTCGGCTTGTTCGACTTGCCACCGATGAAGCCGGTGACCTTGGACGTGTTCTTGACCAGGTGCCAGGTCTCGTCCGTCATTTCCATCTCAACCAGGACATAGCCCGGGAAGAAACGACGCTCGGAGACGGCCTTGGTGCCGTTGCGCATTTCGACGACTTCCTCGGTCGGAACCAGGATCTGGCCGAACTGCTGCTGCATGCCGGCGCGCTCGATGCGCTCGGTCAGCGCGCGCATCACGCTCTTTTCCATGCCCGAGTAGACATGGACGACGTACCAGCGCTTGTTGTTGACCGGGACACTCACGGGAGCCGCACCAGCGTCTTGCGCCGGGTCTTGGCCCGGCGCGTTGTCTTGCACGTTATCGCTCATCAGTTTTTCCACCCCAGGACCAGGTCGTACAACAGGAATTCAAGAACCTTATCCGTGCCCCACAGGAAAATCGCCGTCACGACCACGAAGGCGAACACGATGCCGGTGATCTGGGTGGCTTCCCGACGGGTCGGCCAAACAACTTTCTTGGTCTCGCGCACCGACTCCTTGGCGAAGCTCAGGAAATCACGGCCGGTGGTGGAGGTCCACAAAAGCAGGACAGCAAAAACTAAACCAGCCAAGAGGGCGCCGGCGGCGACCAAGGCTGGTTTGTTCTGGCCAGTCAGGTAGAAGAACCCGACGACGCCTGCAATCACAGCAACCACCGCCAGTGCGACCTTGAACTTGTCATTCGAGGTGCTGACAGTTTGCACGGATTGATTAGACATTCTTTTTTACTTTCGGTGCTGCGCACCAGAATTCGGTGGCAGGGGCGGAGGGAATCGAACCCGCGACCTTCGGTTTTGGAGACCGACGCTCTGCCAATTGAGCTACACCCCTACGAAAACTTCTCGCTGAATCCAGCATTATACATGGTACGCGCGTACCAGACAATGCCGTTCGAGGGAAGCGCTGCCCTGCTTCCCTCTACCTTGGCTATTAGGCCAGGATCTTGGCAACCACGCCGGCGCCGACGGTACGGCCGCCTTCGCGGATTGCGAAGCGCAGACCTTCTTCCATCGCGATCGGAGCGATCAGCTTGACGGTGATCGACACGTTGTCGCCTGGCATGACCATTTCTTTGTCTGCCGGCAGTTCGATCGAACCGGTCACGTCAGTCGTACGGAAGTAGAACTGCGGACGGTAGTTGTTGAAGAACGGGGTGTGACGGCCGCCTTCGTCTTTCGACAGGACGTAGATCTCACCGGTGAAGTGGTTGTGCGGCTTGATCGAGCCCGGCTTGGCCAGAACCTGGCCACGCTGGACGTCTTCACGCTTGGTGCCGCGCAGCAGCAGGCCGACGTTGTCGCCAGCTTGACCCTGGTCCAGCAGCTTGCGGAACATTTCCACGCCGGTGCAGGTGGTCTTCACGGTGTCGATGATACCGACGATCTCGATTTCTTCGCCGACCTTGATGATGCCGCGCTCGACACGACCGGTCACCACGGTACCGCGGCCCGAGATCGAGAACACGTCTTCCACCGGCATCAGGAAGGCGCCGTCGACGGCACGTTCCGGGGTCGGGATGTAGGTGTCCAGGGCTTCAGCCAGACGGATGATGCAGTCTTCGCCCATTTCGCCCGGCTGGCCTTCCAGCGCCATACGTGCCGAACCCTTGATGATTGGCAGGTCGTCGCCTGGGAACTCGTACTTCGAGAGGAGCTCGCGGACTTCCATTTCGACCAGTTCCAGCAGTTCTGCGTCGTCGACCAGGTCGCACTTGTTCAGGAACACGATGATGTACGGAACGCCAACCTGACGCGCCAGCAGGATGTGCTCGCGGGTCTGCGGCATCGGGCCGTCAGCGGCCGAGCACACCAGGATCGCGCCGTCCATCTGCGCGGCACCGGTAATCATGTTCTTGATGTAGTCGGCGTGGCCTGGGCAGTCAACGTGTGCGTAGTGACGGTTTTCGGTTTCGTACTCGACGTGCGCGGTGTTGATGGTGATGCCGCGTGCCTTTTCTTCCGGAGCCGCGTCGATCTGGTCGTAGGCCTTGGCTTCGCCGCCGAACTTCTTCGACAGGACAGTTGCGATTGCAGCCGTCAGGGTGGTTTTACCGTGGTCAACGTGACCGATGGTGCCGACGTTGACGTGCGGCTTGGTCCGTTCGAATTTACCTTTTGCCATTTGAGACTCCTAAGATCTAACGATTTTTTTGAGAATTACCAGGCACGACTGACGGACAAGCGCTACGGACTGCCGTACAAAATTCTGGTGCCCTTGACGTGGATTGAACACGTGGCCTCTCCCTTACCAAGGGAGTGCTCTACCACTGAGCTACAAGGGCTTATTTGTGCAGTGTTGAAACACACCGCGAATCACTGGAGCGGGTGAAGGGAATCGGACCCTCGTCGTAAGCTTGGAAGGCTTCTGCTCTACCATTGAGCTACACCCGCGAGGTACAACTTCTTTCAATTCACTTCACGACTCTTCTTTTTGGTGGTGGGGGCTGGATTCGAACCAGCGTACTCAGAGAGGGCAGATTTACAGTCTGCTGCCTTTAACCACTCGGCCACCCCACCGCGAAGAACCGCAGAGTATGAAGCAAGCTCAACGTATTGTCAACTAAGTTTCGGCAGTCTTTGACCGCTTCGCATAGCAGCGTTGCTTCGGGGCGTGATTGTAACGGGCGGGATGCAAAACCACAAGGGTGATTTTGCGAGAATTACAGGGCGGGCGAAAAACAGCGTTTTCCTACGGGGCCAGCGCTGCCAGCACCTGCCCTTTCAGGGCCTTGATCAGGGCGGTTTCATCCGGCGGCACGCCTTCCGGCGCCGCCAGCGCGCGGTCCGCATAGAACAGCCCAAGCTGCACCTTGCCCACCACCAGCGGCAGCACGATGAAGCTGCGTGCATCCGGCAGCAGCTTGCGGTGCCACTCCGGCAGCAGGTCGCGGATCGTGGGGCTGGACGCATCCGAGATCATCAGGTCGGCGTCGTTTTCCATGGCCAGGTGGAACAGGTCGCGGCTCGATGCCAGGGGAAAGGCGAAGCCGGCCTGGAGGCGGGCGCTGTCCTCGCCCAGCACCGCGCGCGCCCGGTATTGCCCGGTGCGCGCATCCTTCAGGCAGACGGTGGCGAAGCGGAAGCCGAGCGCGCCGTACAGGGTCTCGAGCACGGCCAGCACCACGTCGTTGACCTTGCTGCCGGAGGCGCGCATCTGGGTCACGTCCTGCACGCCCGCCAGCAGCAGGTCGCGTGCGTTCTTCGGCTTGCCGCTCGGGTGCGTGCCTTCCTGCTCTTCCTCGCCGGCGTCGAGCGTGGCCAGCATCAGCACGTTGGGCAGGCCGCCGCCGTCCTCGGCCTCGCTCTTGGGCGAGGGCTGCATGTTCATGCTCTCCAGCAGGCCGCGCATGCCTTCCTGTACCGAGGCCATCAGCTCGTCCATGCGGGCGCGGTCCAGGTCGAGCGCTTCGCCGTAGCGGCCCAGCAGGGCGTTCGCCTCCGGGGAGCCGGCCGGCTCGTGGGTCTTCGCCAGCAGGCGCGCCATGTCGAGGCCGAAGGCCGCCACCTGGCGCATCCACTCGCCGCGGTTGGCCGCCACCCGCACCGCGCTCGGCGCCAGGGAAGCCTGGGCGCGCACGATGACGTCCGGGATCTTCCATTCGGTCAGCACCGCCTGCGACAGCGCGTCGTAGCTGCAGCCGAGGATCATCTGCGAGGCTTGCCCGACCGTGTGCTTGCCGCCGAGGACCAGGGCGCCGATCTCGCGGTAGCGGTCGTGCTCGTGGCTGGCCACCAGCAGCGGGCCGATGTTCTTGAACAGGGCGCAGATCGCGGCTTCCTCGGCGCCCTGGTAAAAGCTGTGGCGCGCCATTTCGCGGCCCACCAGGCTGGCGCACAGGGCCGCTTCCAGCTCCATCCGCACGCTGCCGGCATGTTCGCAGCTGGCGAGCGCATCGACCAGCAGCATCGCCAGCGCGGTGGTCTTGACGTTGTCGAAGCCGAGCAGCGAGATCGCGCGCGAGATCGTGGTCACCGGCGTGCCGCCCGGGGTGCGGTACTGGATCGTGTTCGACAGGCGCAGGATGCGCTGGGTGAGCGCCGGGTCCGAGACCACGTAATAGGCCAGGTCGTGGGTGCCCTGGTCCTCGCTGGAGGCCATCTCGACCACGCGGGCGATCGAGGCGCCGAGGGCGAACATCTCTTCGTCGCCGCAGACCTTGTGCATCAGGGCGGCGCGCACGCGCCGGGTCGCGCCTTCCGGCGGAATGGAATCAGACATTGCAGCTCATCTTTCCTATGCCGCTTTCCCGACGGGTGCGGCCTTGGGAGCCGGCTTGGCCGGGCGTCCCTGCGCATTGCGCTCGTATTTCTTGAGTACCTGGTGGTGCAGCGCCGACAGCGCGCCCAGCTTCGGATTGCCCGGGTCGAGCTTGCGCACGCTGCCGATCAGGCCGACCGCCTGCTGGCCGAGCTTGTCGTCCCAGCCATCGTGCTCGAGGCAGCGCAGGGTCGCCAGCGCGGCATTGAAGGCCACCGAGGGGTTGTTCGGCAGTTTGCCCGCGGCTTCCTGCATCATGCTGACTGCGCCCTTGTAGTCGCCGCTGCGGGCGCGCGCGGCGCCGTCGGCCACCAGGTCGACCACGTGCTGGCGGCTCTCCTGGGCCAGGGTGCGGGCCAGGTCGGGGAAACCCGCGCCTTCCAGCACGCCCATCGCGCGCAGCATGGCGGCGTCGTTCGAGGCATTGCGCATGACGTCGCGCACCAGCTCGGCGCCGCCCTCTTCCATATTGTTTTCCAGGCAGGTGCGCGCCAGCTCCAGCTTGAGATCGCTGGAGAGCGCCGGCACGTCGGCGCAGGCCGCCAGCGCCGTGTTCAGCGACTCGTTCAGGCGGGTTTCGTTGCCGGTGTATTCGTGCAGCAGGGCCGAGGAAATCGCGCTGCACAGTGCCGTCCCCTGGCGCCCGCCCATCGAGCGGTCGAGGTCGCGGATGACCGAGGCGGCGGCCACCGGATCGCCCTTCTTGACCAGGGTGCGCACCAGCTTGACGTGGTCTTCGGGGTCGCGGAATTCGGAATACTTGGCCTTGGCGACCACCTGCTTGAGCGCCTTCTCGGCGGCTTCGGTATCGCCGGCCTCGAAGGCGGTCTCGCCCAGGGTGCGCAGGCGCCGCACGGCATGCGGCGACACCGCCACCGCGTCGCTCAGGACCGCCTGCGACTTGGCCAGGTCGCCCACCGCCGCATGGGTGCGCGCCAGCCAGTCGTAGGCGTCGACGAAATTGCGGTTGCTGTCGACCAGCTCTTCCAGGATGCCCTTGGCTTCGTCGAACTGGCGGCGCAGGAACAGGGTCCTGGCCAGGCCCAGGCGGGCCCAGGCGATCGCCTTCATGTCGATCAGCTTGCGGTAGATCGGCTCGGCCTGGTCCGGCTCGCCCAGGAAGACGTGCAGCTCGGCGCGCAGGCGCATGAAGTCGATCGCATAGCGCGGGTGCAGGCCCTCGCCTTCGATGCAGGCCTCGATCGCCTCGCGCTGGTCGCCCGCTTCCATCAGGGTGTAGACCGGCAGGAAGGCGCCGCGCCGGTCGAGGGCGCGCGCGATGCGGTCGAGCAGGCGGTCGGCGGTGAAGGGCTTGAGGATGTAGTCGGTCGGCGCCAGCTCGGCGGCGCTGACCACCTTGCTGTGGTTGCCTTCGGCGGTGACCATGAAGAACATGGTCGACAGCGGCATCAGCTTGTGGTGGCGCACGTCCTCGAGCAGCTGCTGGCCGTCCTGGCCGCCTTCGAGGTCGTATTCGCAGAGAATCATGTCGAAGCTCCGCAAGCCGAGGTGCTTGACCGCCAGGTTGGACGAACTGGCGTGCTCGATACGCGTCAGGCCACACATGGTGAGCATGCTGTGGATATTGGCGCGCATGCCCGCATGGGGCTCGATGATCAGGGCCGTGAGGCCTTCCAGTTCGTTCATGGGTCCGTAAGCCTGCGTAGGGCATGGCGCAGCCGCTGCATGGGCTGGCTGCATCAGTCCAGTATATTACGGCGAGGGAACAAATTACTTAAATCGGGTAAAGACGCAGCGCAATCCTGAGTTGTTCCGCGGAAAAAACCACAAATTAACCGCCGGGGGCGAAGGCGGCGGCCTGGCGCAAGGGGACGCGGCGGCCGTTCAGGCATTCGGACTTGCCGTCGCTGACGATGATGTTCTGGTAACGGACTTCGTACTTGCCGGCACTCAGCTTGTCGATCAGGAAAGTGGCACGCGGCTGTACATAGGCGTGGCGCACGTTCGAGCGGCGGTCGAGGTCGTACAGCTTGACGAAGACCGGCGAGGGATTGGCGCTGTTGTCGATCATGACCTGCATCTCGCTGCCGCTGTTGCCGACCGGGTAGCCCGGCAAGTAGCCGGACTCGGCCGGCCACGGGTCGCCGCTGGGGGCGCTCAGGGTCTGCAGGTCGGTGCCGCAATCGGGAGCGCGCGCCGGCACCACCAGCTGGGTCACGGCGAGCGCCTTGATCTCGGGCGGCGGCGCCGATCCTTCGCCGCCGAAACGGCGCGCCCAGCCTTCGGTACTGGCATCGGTGCCGAGTTCATCGGGACGGTCGGCCGCGGGCGTGCTGGGGGCAGGGTCCGGCTTGCCGGCCCAGGCCAGCGCCGCCGGCAGCTTGCCGCGCGCCGGCTCCACCAGGAACACGGCGGCGGCCGCGCCGGCCACGAAGCAGGTCGCCAGGCCCAGCCACCAGCGCGCGTCGCGCATCAGGGCCGGACGCGGGCGCGCATGGGTCTCGGGGACGCGCGGCTCCCAGGCATCGGGACGCGCCGGCCGTCCCGGCGTCTCGTCGGCGCCGGTGCTTTCCAGCCACTCCACTTCCCACTCCTCCGACGCGATCCATTCGTCGTGCTCCTTGCGGCGCACCGGGTCGGACAGGGTGTTGTAGGCGGTGTTGACGATCGCCATGATGCGGGCGGCTTTTTCGTCGCCCGGGTTCTTGTCGGGATGGTATTTCTGGCTGAGGGCCTTGTACGCCGCACGAATGACTTCGGCCGGCGCGCCGCGCGCGACCTTCAGGTTGTCATAGTGGGTATGGATCTTGGCCATGGTCTCAGGGGATGCGCGCGGTTGCCGTCGTCGATCTGCGGTCGCTCCGGGTTGTACAGCTTAGCCGGATTTGTGTCCAGAACGCAAGATGTCAAAAATTCTACAGGCGGTGCGTCCGGTCGGCCCGCACGATTGCGTCCGGCAAGTCGACGTCCTGCCCCACCACCAGCACCTTGAACAGCTCGCCCATCTCGGCCGGCGACACCAGCTTCTGCACCGCCTTCGATTGCGGCAGGAAGCGCAGGGCGTCCGCCGGGTCGCTTTCCATCAGCAGTTCGCCGATGCCGCAGCCCAGCAGGAAGGAAGCCTGGTTCATGTAGGCCAGCACCGGCAGGCCGGCTTCCTGCGCCGCCAGCGCCATCGCGGTGAAGTCGACGTGGGCGGTGATGTCCTGCAGGCCCGGCAGATAAAACGGATCCGGGTGGGAATGGTGGCGGTAGTGACACATCAGGGTGCCACCCATGCGCTGGTCGAGATAGTACTCGCGGGCCGGGAAGCCGTAGTCGAACAGGAAGGCGGCGCCGCGCCCGCCCTTCATCATGGCGGCCAGCGAGGCCATGAAGCCTTCGGCCACCGGGTGGATCTCGGTAACATAGCCGTCCGGCAAGTACTCGGCCTCGGGGATCTGGCGCGCCACCTGCGCCGCAAGCGCGTCCGAGAGTGCGCCCTGCACGAAGGCGAATTCTCCGTTTTCCACGGTGACCATCTGGCGCTGCCAGCGGCCCTCCTTGCGGATTACCAGCTCGACCGGCATCGCATCCAGCACCTCGTTGGCCAGCACCACGCCGCTGAAGGCATCCGGCATGCCGTCCAGCCAGCGCACCTGCGGCAAATCGTTCAGCGCTGCCTGCTGGCGCGCGCGCAGCTCGCCCGACAGTTCGATGATGGTGTACGAGCGCAGCTGCACGCCCATCCCGCCAAGGGCGGTGATGACGTCGCGCGCCAGCTTGCCGGTGCCGGCGCCGAATTCGATGATCTCGGGCGCGCTTTGGGCGATAATAGCGGCTGCCGCGCGCGCCACTGCGGCCCCGAACAGGGGCGAGATCTCGGGCGCGGTCGTGAAATCGCCGCTCGCGCCCAGCTTGGACGCGCCGCCGCTGTAATACCCGAGCCTGGGCGCATACAGCGCCAGTTCCATGAAGCGTGAAAATGCCATCGCCCCACCGAGCTGTTCGATCTCGGCGGCGATCAGGTGTTGCAGGGATTGGGACGCAGCAAGCGCGTCGGGAGCGGGTAGAGGCAGGGACATGCCGGCATTGTAGCGAAACGGCATGGCACCGGTACACATCAACCCCAGCACACGCATTTGAACAATGACGGAATCCGCCCACATTGCCCCGAAGCTCGCCCTCGTGACCGGCGCCGGCCGCCGCCTGGGACGCGCGATCGCGCTCGGCCTGGCCGCCGCCGGCTGGGACGTCGCCGTGCATTACCGCCATTCCGAACGCGAGGCGCAAGAGACGGTGGACGCCATTCGCGCCCTCGGCCGGCGCGCCGCCTTGTTCGCCTGCGACCTGCTGGATGAAGAGGCGGTGCGCGCCCTGCCCGGCCGCGTGGCAGCGGAACTGGGCCTGATCAATTGTGTGGTCAACAATGCATCGTTGTTTGAATACGACAGTGCCACCACGTTTTCTCCGGCCCTGCTCGCCACCCACATGGGCGCCAACGTGACGGCGCCGCTGCTGCTGGCGCAAGCCTTGCATGCTGCGACGCCCCTGGGTGCCCAGTCGGTCGTGGTCAACCTGCTGGACCAGAAACTGTACAATCTCAACCCGGATTTTCTGTCGTACACGCTGTCGAAGGCGGCGCTGCACGCGGCGACCACGATGCTGGCCCAGGCGCTGGCGCCCACGGTGCGCGTGGTCGGCGTGGCGCCCGGCATCACGATGGTGTCGGGCGAGCAGAGCGAGGAAGGCTTCGCGCAGGCGCACCGCATGACGCCGCTGGGCCGTTCCTCGACCCCGCAGGACATCGCGGACGCGGTGGTGTATGCCGCCGGTGCGCGCGCCCTGACCGGCACCACCCTGCTGGTGGACGGCGGCCAGCACCTGGCGCCGTCAAGCCGCGACGTGATGTTCCTGACTGAACCACATAACCATTCATAAGGCTTTCCCCATGTTATCCGCCCTGTCCCACCCGAGCTTGCGCAACTGCCGCCGGCTGTTCCTGCGCAATTACGAAGTGATGATCAACATCGGCGTGCACGATTTCGAAAAGCGGGCGGAACAGCGTGTCCTGATCAACGTCGACCTGTTCATCCCGCTCGAGCAATCGACCCCCAAGGCCGACCAGCTGTCGGAAGTGGTCGACTACGACTTCATGCGCGAGACCATCGCCAAGCGCATCTCCAAGGGCCACATCCACCTGCAGGAAACCCTGTGCGACGACGTGGTCAAGGCGATGCTGACCCACCCGCGCGTGCGCGCCGCGCGCGTGTCGACCATGAAGCCGGACGTCTACCCGGATTGCGAGGGCGTGGGCGTGGAAGTGTTCCAGGTGAAGGAAGAAGCATGAGCGAAGCGGATTTCGATCAATTGAACGCGGACGCCGCCAAGAAGGCGGAGAAAGTCGCGTACGAGGACAACAAGCTGCACAAGCGCCTGTGCCGCCTGGTGGGCCAGGCGATCGGCGACTTCAACATGATCGAGGACGGCGACAAGGTGATGGTCTGCCTGTCGGGCGGCAAGGACAGCTATGCCCTGCTGGACATCCTGATGACCCTGCGCGAGCGCGCCCCGATCCATTTCGACATCGTCGCGGTCAACCTCGACCAGAAGCAGCCGAACTTCCCGGCCGACATCCTGCCGGCGTACCTGGAGAAGCTGGGCATCCCCTTCCACATCGAGAACCAGGACACTTACAGCATCGTCAAGCGCCTGATCCCGGAAGGCAAGACCACCTGCTCGCTCTGTTCCAGGCTGCGGCGCGGCATCCTCTACCGCGTGGCGGATGAGCTCGGCTGCAACAAGATCGCGCTGGGCCACCACCGCGACGACATCCTCGAAACCTTCTTCCTGAACATGTTCTTCGGCGGGAAGCTGAAAGGCATGCCGGCCAAGCTGGTCTCGGACGACGGCAAGCACATGGTGATCCGCCCGCTGGCCTACGTGAAGGAAGCCGACACCGAGCGCTATGCGGAAGTCAAAGGCTTCCCGATCATCCCCTGCGACCTGTGCGGCTCGCAGGAAAACCTGCAGCGCAAGCAGATCAAGGCCATGCTGCGCGACTGGGAAAAGAAGCATCCGGGCCGCGTCGAAAACGTGTTCTCGTCCCTGAGCACCGTGGTACCTTCGCACCTGCAGGACCGCAACCTGTTCGGCTTCGTCGACCTGAAGACCGACGGCCTGCCGAATCCGCTGGGCGACATCGCCTTCGACGAAGAGCCGTGCTCGACGCCGGCGGCGAACACGATCTCGCTGACGCAGCTCTGAGCCGTCTTCCTCGGAACGGCGCAGGCATTGCTCGTACAATGCCTGCATGATCCATACTGACGCTTCGTTCCGCACCATGGACCCGCCTGGGCTGGATGCCGCCTTGCAGGATGCGCGGCGCCGGACGCTGGCCCTGTTCGATGCGCTTGCCGCCGCCGGCTACGGCGAAATGGCGCGCGTGCCCCGGCTCCCCGTCCTGAATCCACCGCTGTGGGAACTCGGCCATACCGCCTGGTTTGCCGAATGGTATGTGTTGCGTGAAGCCTGGGGTAGCGCTCCGGACGAGGCGTACGGCGCTTCCATGCTGCCGCAAGGCGACGGCTGGTTCGATTCGAACACGGTGGCCCATGCCGCCCGCTGGACCCTCGACCTGCCCTCGCCGGATGCACTCAAGGCCTATTGCCGCGACGTGCTGGACCAAAGCCGCGAACGTCTGGCGCGGGTGTCCGGCGACGATGCCGCGCTCTATCCCTACCGCCTGGTGCTGGCGCACGAGGACATGCATGGCGAAGCCCTGCTCTACACCATGCAGACCCTGGGCGTGACGGCGCCCACGCCCGCGCCGGCGCCGACGGCCGTCGCCTTGCCGTCCGGCGAGCTCGCTTTCGAAGGCGGCAATTTCCTGCTCGGGGAAGGACAGCCCGGTTTCGCGTTCGACAACGAAGGGCCGGCGCTCCCCTGCCGCGTCGCCGCTTTCGCCATCGATGCCGGCCTGGTGACGAATGCGGCTTACCTGGCCTTCGTGCGTGCCGGCGGCTACGCCCGGCCCGAATTCTGGAGCGATGAGGGCCTGGCCTGGCTGCGGGGCGAAGCACGCACAGCGCCACGCTACTGGCAAGCCGACGGCCAGGATTGGGCCACCGTGCGCTTCGGCAGCCGGGCCGCCCTGGACCCGGCCGAACCGGTGCGCCACGTGAGCCTGCATGAGGCACAGGCGTATTGCCGCTGGGCCGGACGACGCCTGCCACTGGAACAGGAATGGGAATGGGCGGCACGCTCGGGACAGCCCGGCTTCGCCTGGGGCGGATTGTGGGAGTGGACGGCGTCGCCCTTCCTGCCCCATCCGGGCTTTCGCGCCGACCGCTACCGCGAATATTCGGCGCCCTGGTTCGGCAGCCGCCAGACCTTGCGCGGCGCCTCCTTCGCCACGCCGCCGCGCATGCGCTCCCCGCTCTTCCGCAATTTCTTTCCGCCTGAGCGCGACGACATCTTCTCGGGCTTTCGCACCTGCGCCACCTAAAGCCGCGCATGCTATCCTGCGCCCATTCGTCCACGACCCATTACGCCGAGAGGATTCCATGAGATTGTCCACCCGCCTGTTCCACTGCCTGTCGCTCAGCTTCGCCATGCTCGCGCCCGCCGCTGCGCTGGCCGAACCGAGCGCGGTCTACCTCGTGCGCCATGGTGAAAAGGCGGCCGTGGGCCAGGACCCGGAGCTGACCCCGCAAGGCCAGGGACGGGCACAGGCGATCGCCACCATCCTGTCGAAGGTGGGCATTACCCAGGTGTTCAGCACGCCGACCCAGCGCACGCGCCAGACCGCCCAGCCGCTCGCCCAGCGCAGCGGGATCGAGGTGCAGCTGTATGATCCGCGCGCGCCCAAGGCGCTGGTCGAGAAGGTGAAGGCCCTGGCCGGCCCGGTACTGGTGGTGGGCCACTCGAACACCCTGCCGGAACTGGTGCGCCTGTTCGGCGGCGCGCCCGGCGCCGACATCGGCGACGATGAATACGACCGCCTGTACCAGCTGACGCCGGCCGCTGGAGGCATGGTCAGGACGGTCCTCCTGAGCTCGCCGCCATCCAGCGCCCCCTGAAGCCTGGACGAATGCCACATTGAAAAATTGTCGTGGCAGATGAGCAACCGGCAGTTCCAATGCTTTCCGGCATCAGTTACGATGCATGGGAGTTATTGATTGGAGTAAATTTTGGAACAGTCCCAGGCGCGCTTCGAGCACGTCGTCAACCTCGTCTACGATACCCTGGAAAACCGGGACGGCTGGCGCGCCGTACTGGAAGGCATCCACGAGGCGGTCGGCGGACGTGCGGTTCACCTGCTGGCCTTCGACGCCAGGCATGGCGCGCTGTCGTACAGCGACGGCGCCGACATGGCCCCGCAGATCGACCTCGAGTACATCCAGAAGTACCAGTTCATCGATCCGCGCGTCGAACTGATGCGTACCCAATGGGCGGACGACTGGCTGCACTGCCACGAGCATTTCGACGAGGCCTTCGTCGCCCAGGACCCGTTCTACCAGGAGTTCCTGATCCCGCACGGCGCGCGTTACCTGACGGCCTGCAAGCTGGTCGAGAACGGTGAAGCGACCGTCCTGCTGGCCTGCCTGCGCCGTCCAGCAGATGGTCCGATGCCGCCCGCGGCGCTGGCCTTCCTCGACCGCCTGCGTCCGCACCTGCAGCGGGCAGTCCGCATGGGACTGGCGCAGTTCGTGTACTCGGCCCAGGCCCTGGTTGGACACGCGCTGGTCGACAAGCTGCGCCAGCCGGTGATGCTGCTCACGCCCAACGGCGAAGTGGTGCTGGCCAATGAAGCGGCGCGCTGCCTGCTCGACTCGACCAGTCTGGTACAGGTGGCCGACAAGCGCCTGGTGCTGCCGCAGGCCTATCGCCGCGCCTTCCTCGATCAGTGCTCGGAATTGGAACACCAGGTACGTGCCGGCGCCGGCATCGACGCTGGCAAGCCCTTCCGCTCGCTGCACATGAGCAGTGGGCCGGGGGAGGCGCCCGACGTCCTGTACGGCTTCTTCACCATGCTGGTACCGGAGCACACCATGGGGAGCTTCGGCCTGCGTCCGCTGGTGATGCTGTTCTTCTATCATCCCAGCTCGGCCCAGGAAATCGATTCGGACCTGCTCGCGGCCGCCTTCGGCCTGTCGCACGCGGAATGCCGCATTGCCTCTTTGCTGTCCGACGGCCTGCCACTCAAAAGCATCGCCGATACACTTGGCGTCCAGTACGACACGGTACGCAAGCAGCTGGTGTCGATCTACCAGAAAACCGCGACCAACCGCCAGCCGGAACTGGTGCGGCTGCTGATGAACCTTCCCGCATCAGCCGTGCAACGCGCACTCAAGGCCGACGGCAACATACCCAAAGGATGTGCCTCTTGACTCCGACTGCTGTACCGACCATCTTCATCAGCATCGCGTCCTACCTCGACCCGATGCTGTTCTTCACCTTGAACGATGCGGTGGCCAAGGCCAGCCGTCCGGAGCTGCTGTCGCTGGGCGTGGTCGACCAGCACGTCGAGGACCAGCGCGCCGCGATCGCCGCCCTGCCCTTCGCGCGCCAGGTGCGCTACGTGCACCTGCATCCGCAGGACACGCTCGGCGTGAGCTGGGCGCGCAGCACCGCCTTTTCGCTGTACGACGGCGAAGCCTTCCTGCTGCAGGTCGACTCGCACACGCTGTTCGAACCGGGCTGGGACGAGCAGCTGCGCAGCCTGCACGCCAAACTGCGCGAGCGCTCGGCCAAGCCGATCGTCAGCACCTATCCCTACCGCTTCGACATGGTCGACGGCGTGCCGCAGTACACCCCGAGCGAGGGCCGCACCGCGCTGGTACTGCGCCCGCATCCGGAAAAGAACCCGACGCCCGGCGACGCCGTGCTGCGCTTCATGGCGCGCCACCTGTTCACCAGCGAACCGGTGATGGGCTGCCACGTGTCGGCCGGCTTCCTGTTCGCGGCCGGCGCCTTTGTCGAGGAAGTGCCCTACGATCCCTACCTGTACTTCCACGGCGAGGAGCAGAGCCTGGCGGTGCGCGCGTTCACGCGCGGCTGGGACATCTTCCACCCGCTCACCACCCCGGTGTACCACCTGTACAAGACCAAAGGCACGCCCTACGAAACCCACCACTGGCACGGCGAGACCGATGCGCGGCGCGCCTTCCAGTCGGCCTACCTGACCGAACGCGCCAAGCAGCGCCTGAACCGGCTGCTGACCGGCGACGGCCTGCCCGGCGCCTTTGGCCTCGGCAGCGCGCGCACGATGGAACAGTACAAGGAACTGAGCGGGATCGACTACGCCAACGGGAATGTCACGGATCCCTTCGGCGGCCAGCTCTGCTGACGGGCCTGTTCGCCGCGCCATGAAAAAACCCCCGGCAGCCGCAAGCGGCTGCCGGGGGTTGTCGTTTGCGGCCCGTACCGGCGCCGCCGTCATGCTCAGGTCGGGAAGCCCACCAGCTGGATCGTGAACACCGAGTCGCTTACCTCGTTGGTCGCGTCGTTGCTGTAGTCGCGCTGGCCATCACCGTCCTTGTCGTTCCAGACGTGGACGTTGTAGTTCTCGATGCCCTTGACGTAGTTGGTCTCGCCGGCGGCGATGATCTTGTACTGGTAGCCGGCCGCCTGGGCCGCCGCATCGGCGCCGTTCAGGGCGCCGGTCAGTACGGTGAACGTCACCGCGTCGCGCTCGGCCACGCTGCCGACATAGATCTCGAGGATGTCACCGGCCGTGCTCCGCGAGGAGTTGCCCAGGCTGGTGCCGCCATCGAGGTAGTTGACGCCCTTGCCCAGCACGAAGCTGTCCGCGTAAGCCGTACCGACGATGGTATCGCCGCCCCCGCGTGCATCGATGTAGACGCCGGCCCCGTACTGCGCCATCAGGGCCTTCACCTCGGTGGACAGCAGGTCCGTCGCGGATACGCTCTCGCTGAAGCTGGTGCCGTTGATCCAGGCGAAGTTGCCCATGGTCGCCAGGTCCTGGCCATTGGTGGTCTTGGTCGGATCGGTCGTGCTCACTTTCTGCTCGCCGACATGGACCGCCAGCTCGATCTGCTTGACGGAGCTGATCTCGCCGCTCTCGCGGACGCCGTCGCCGTCGTCGGCCCAGTGCGAGACACCGACCGACTCGATTCCCTTGAGGTAATCGAATTCGGCGCCGCGCTCGAGCTTGAAGGTGTAGCCGGCCTGGAAGGCTGCCAGGTCGTCCCCGGTGGCGCTTGCCGTCAACTGCACCGCGCGTACCGCCGTACCTTCCGCGGCGCTGCCGGTGTAGACGTTCATGTAGTCGCGCGCGGCGTAGCCCTGCGGGTCGAGACCGGTATTGGCGCCACCGTCGATGCGGTTGAAGCCGGCGCCGGCTTCGATGTGGTCGCCGTATGCCGAACCGGTGAAGCTGTCGTTGCCGCCGCGGAGATCGGCGTACACGCCCCGCTTGTACTGGTCCATCAGGCTACGGGTCGCCGCCGACACGTCGGTCGCCACATTCACGCTCTCGTTGCCGGCCCAGCCATTCACCCAGGCGAGATGCATGGACTCGGCCAGCGGGCGGCCGGAGGAATCCTGTGCTGGATTGGTGGTGCTGAGCTGCACCTCGCCCACGTAGGTCGACGTCCATTCGCCGCGCACGTACTGCAGTTCGCCGCCCTGGGCCACGCCGTCGCCATTCGCATCCTGCCAGCGCGAGATGCTCAGGCTTTCGATGTCGCGCACGTAGCTGACATTGTTGGCGCCGTCGACCACCTTGGCGCTGTAGCCGGCCGTGGCCGCGGCCAGGTCGGCGGCGCTGCCGCCCAGCGCCAGCACACGGACCGCATCGGCCTGCGCCTGGTCGGCGACCAGTACGCGCAGCGTGTCGCGCCCGGCGCCGCCGAACAGGTTGCCGATGTTGGCGCCGCCGTCGATATGGTCGGTGCCGGTCCCCATCGTGAACTCGTCGCTATAGGCGGTGCCGGTGATGCGGTCGTCGCCGCCGCCCATCTGGAAGCGGGCGCCGCGCTGGAACTCGTCCATCAGGGCGCGCGCTGCCAGTGAGAAGCCGGCCGGGCCGAAGGTTTCCCCATGGGCCGAGCCGTTCACGCTGGCGAAGTAATCGACCTGGGTCAGCAGGCGGTTTTCCGTGCTCATCGCCGGGTTGGCGTAGGCGCGCACGACCTCGGTCGTGACCAGGCCGATTTCCACCGTCGTGGTGCCGACCGTCTCCAACGCACCGCCGCGGCCCTGCTGTCCGCCGTTACGGTCCGAGAAGGTCCATTCGATCGTGACGGACGACTGGGGGGCGGCCGAGGTCGTCGTGTAGCCGATGCCATGCAGGGCACGGTTGACCAGATCCTGGGGCGCAGGATAGTTGAAATACAGCGTCAGCGTGCCAGAGCCATGGAACACCGAGCCCACCTGCACGCCGCCGACCGTCAACTGGCCGTTCGCGAAGCTGACCTCGCCCATGGCCTTGAACACGTCCTCGGCATTCGCGCCGCCCTGGCGCGTCAGCGTGAGCGAGGCGCCGCCATACTCATTGTGTGCCGACATTTCGGCATCGTAGATGGCGGCATTCGCGTCCAGTATTACCGGGCGCACGCCGTCGCCTCGGACCGTGCCGCCGAGCGAATTCACCTGGCCGGTGTGGAAGCCGGTATCGAGGCTGCCGTCCAGGTTGAAGCGCGCCAGCACCATGCTGGCGTCACCCTGCAGGTTGAAGTTGGCCGTGCCCAGCACGACCAGCTTGCCGCCGACCAGTTCAATCCCGTTGACGATGTCGCCGATCCCGCGCAGCGGCAGCGCCGCGACGCCGCGCGCGCCGAAGGCGGTGTCGAGCGTGCCGTCGGCGTTGAAACGCAGCAGCGTGATATCGCCGCCGAGGCTGCCCCTGCCGTCGCTCGAGCCTGCCACGATGATCGTGCCGTCGTCCAGTACCAGCATGTGCGCGCCACGGTCGTCGAAGGCGGTGGTATGTACCAGCGTCTTGCCGCCCGTGCCGAAGCTCGTGTCGAGCGTGCCGTCGGCGTTCAGGCGCACCAGCGATACGTCGTAGTCGCTGGTCGATTCGGCGCCGCTGCGGCTGCTGCCCGCCAGCAGGATTTTGCCGTTTGCAAGCACGGTGACAGCGGAGACCGTGTCCACGCCCGGGCCGACCGGCAGCACCAGCTTGCCGCCGTTGCCGAAACCGCCATCGAGGCTGCCGTCGACGTTAACGCGCAGCAGCGCCAGATCGGTGCCCGCCTGGCCCGGCGTGGTACCAGCCAGCAGCAGCTTGCCGTCGGGCTGGACCAGCATCGTGTTCGGCGTGTCGAAGCCGGCGCCGAAGGGAACTACCAGCTTGCCGCTGCCGTTGAAGCCCGTGTCGTGGCTGCCGTCCGCGTTCAGGCGCACGATGCCGAAGTCGCTATCGGTGCTGGCGATGTTGATCACGCCCGCCAGCACGATCTTGCCGTCGGCCTGCACCAGCAGGTCGCGCGGCGTTTCCTGCCGGTTGCCCAGCGAGACCACCGCTTCGCCATTCAGGCCGAAGCCCGTGTCCACGCTGCCGTCGGCGTTGTAGCGCACCAGCTTCAGGTCGGAACTGGCCGCGAGAGAGGTCGAGAACGGCACCAGGATCTTGTCGCCCTGGAGGACCGGTGCGCCGACACTGCCGAAGAAGGTCGGCAGCATGACGCGGCCGCCGTTGCCGAAGCTCGTGTCGAGCGAACCGTCGGCGTTGGTGCGCAGCAGCGCGGTGGTGTAATTGGCGCCGGCATCGACGCCGTCGACCAGCGCCACGGTCACCGCCTTGCCGCCCGGGATGGCGACGAAGCCGATCGGGGTCAGGTCGTAGCCGGCATCGATGACCGCCACGCCGGCCGGGGCGCCGGCGAAACTCGGTGCGGTGTTCGAACTGAGCATTTCGCTGCGTACGAACTTGATCTCGTTGGTCGGATCGTCCTGGTTGCGGTGGTCGCGCTGGCCGTCCCCGTTCTTGTCGTTCCAGATCTGGATGTAGACTCGCTCGATGTTCTTCACGTAATCGGTTGACACCGTGCCGTTGGCGATCTTGAAGCGGTAGCCCTCGGTGAATGCCTGGGCGTCGGCGCCGCTCATGCCGGCGCTCAGTTCGACGATCTGCACCGCGTCGGCTGCGGTCTGGTCGGCGACGTAGACATTGAGGATGTCCTCCATCGGCTGGCCAATGGTGTTGGTGCCGAGGTTGGCCCCGCCGTCGAGCTTGTTGATGCCGGTGCCGAGCGTGAAGTGGTCGCCGAACGCCGATCCGCTGACATGATCGTTGCCCGCGCCGACGTCCACGGAGACCCCGCGGCCATACTTGCTGATCAGCCCCTGGGTCTTGGCGCTGACGTCGGCCGCGACGGCGAAGCTGTCATCTCCCTGCGAGCCGTAGACCCACGCAAAGTGGCTGTAAGTCGACAGCGGGTCGCTGCCGCTGCCCGGGTTGGCGGCCCCGGTGATCACCTCATCCACCAGCATCGCCAGCGGGATGCGGCGCAGGTACTGGACTTCGCCGTTGTACTCGCGCTGGCCGTTTCCGTTGGCGTCGTTCCAGGCGTGGATGTTGACGAGTTCGATGTTCTTCACGTAGTCGATCTCGGCGCCCGCCACGATCTTGTAGGTATAGCCCTTGTCGTAGGCCAGCGCATCGTCGCCGCTCATGCCGGCGGTGAGCGTTACTACCTTGACCTGCGCGCCTGCCGCGGCGTCCGCCACGAAGATGTCGAGCACGTCGCGTGCACGGCCGCCCTGTGGCATGTCGCCGGCCTGGGCGCCGCCATCGATCCAGTTGATGCCGGTCCCGACGGTGAAGTTGTCGCCGTAGGCCGAGCCGACGATGGTGTCGTTGCCGGCGCCGGTATCGGCGTAGACGCCGCGCTGGTAAGTGTCCATCCGGGCGCGGGTAGCGGCCGAGATGTCGGCGGTGGCATCGAAGCGGTCGTCCTGGTCCCAGCCATTGGCCCAGGCGAAGTGCATGGAGTTCGTGCTGGCGGGGTCGATCTCGTCGACGCGCAGCTTCACGGCGATCTCGCGCACCCAGAGCGACGCTTCGCTGGCATCCTTCTGGCCGTTGCCGTTGGTGTCGTTGTACTTGAAGACGGCGATCGATTCGACATTCTTGACATAGTCGATCTCGCTGCCGTTGATGACCTTGATGCCGTAGCCGGCCGCGAAGGCGGCGGCATCCTCGCCGGTCGCACCGGCATCAAGCCTGGTGACCCGCACCGCAGCCGCCTGCTCATTGCCCGTGGCATACACGTTGAGACGGTCGAAGCCGGCCCCAGCGGCATATGGATGGGCGCCGGCGTTGGCCCCGCCATCGACCCGGTTCACGCCGCTGCCCATGGTGAAGTCGTCGCTGTAGCCGGTGCCGGTAACGGTATCGCTGCCCGGCCCCATCACGAAGGTGGCGCCGAGCTGGTGCTGCTGCATCAGGCCCTGTGCCGCGGCCGAGAAGCCGGTGGCGGCATCGAAGGAGTCGCTGCGGGCGCTGCCGTTCACGTGCGCCATGAAATCGAGGCTGGACAGCGGCTGGCCGGAGGTGGACAGGCCGGGCTGGCCTTCGGCCACTTCCTGCACCGACACGCCGATCCGGACCTGGGTGCTGGCGAGCGTGCCGAGCACGCCGCCGCTGCCCTGGCTGCCGTCGTTGCCGTCGCTGAAGCGCCAGTCGATCGTGACCGTCTCCGGCGGATTGGCGCTGGCATTCGCGTACGCGATGCCGTGCAGCGCACGGTTGACCAGGCCCTGGCTCGCCAGGTTGTTGAAAGTGATGACGAGCGTGCCGCCCGCCTGCGATACGCTGCCGATGGTGATCCCGCCGACCTGCAGGGCCTGGCCGGAGATGAGCACTTCGCCGCTGCCCGAGAACAGGTCGTCGGCGCTGGCGCCGCCCTGGCGCTCCAGCGTGAGCCTGGCGCCGCCGTAGTTGCCGCGCGCGGCCAGCTCGGCGTCGTACACGACGACGTTGCGGTCGAGGACCTGGGCTTGCAGGCCATTGGCGCGCGCCACGCCGCCGTCGAGCGTCGATACCGGCGCCTGGTTGAAGGTCGGGTCGAGCCTGCCGTTCGCGTCGAGGCGGGCGATCAGGCTGTTGGCGTCGTACTGCATGCTGATATAGGCGGTGGCGAACACGACGATCTTGCCGCCCGTGAGCGCCAAGCCGACCGCATTCACGCCGCCCCCACCGGACGGGATGCTGGCCGTGCCGTTGACGCCGAACGCGGTATCGAGGCTGCCGTCCTGGTGGTAGCGCGTCAGCGCCAGGTCGCCGCCCGTGCTGCCCGTCGAAGGCTCGCCGACGCTGCCGAGGACGACGATCTTGCCGTCGGCCTGGACCTGGATCCGGTTATAGAGGTCGTTGCCATTGGTATGGCGGGCCTTCACCATGCCGCCGCTGCCGAAGCCGGTGTCGAGCGAGCCGTCCGGATTCAGGCGCACCAGCAGCCCGTCCACGTCGCCGCTGCCGTCGCCGGTGCGCACGGTGCCGGCCAGCAGCAGCTTGCCGTCTGGGAGCACGATCACGTCGCGCGCGGTATCGGTGCCCGGGCTGACCGGCAGCATCACCTGGCCGCCGGTGCCGAAGCCCGTGTCGAGCGTGCCGTCGGCATTGAAGCGGGCCACCGCGACGTCAAGTTTGGCGCTGCCCGGCGCATAGCCGACCAGCACGATCTTCCCGTCCGGCTGCAGGGTTGCGCCGGCCACCGTATCGTTTCCGGCCGCGATCGACAGGGTCGCGAAACCGGTCTGGTTGAAGCTGGTGTCCAGGCTGCCGTTGGCGTTCAGGCGGGTCAGCGCCATGTCGCCGGTCGCGCCTGCGCTGGTCCAGCCGGCGACCACGATCCTGCCGTCGGGCTGCACCATCAGCTTGACCGGCTGGTCATTGCCGGCGCTGACGTTGATGAGCGTCTGGCCGCCGTTGCCGAAGCTCGTATCGGGCGAGCCGTCCGCATTCAGGCGCAGCACGCGCATGTCGTAGGGCTGGCCGGTGGTGGTGGCCACCACCAGTACCTTGCCGTCCGCCAGTTCTACCGGCGCGGCGTTCGAGAAGCTGCGCAGGCCGGCGATCTCGACGCGGCCGCTGCCGCCGCCGTAGGAGGTATCGATACTGCCATCGGCATCGTGGCGCGCCAGCACGCCGCGGCTCGGGGTGCCATCGTTGGTGTAGAGGACGTGGAAGCTGAGCAGCTTGCCGCCGGCGAGCACGGTGCCGCCCGTGGTCGAGTAGCTGTCGCCTGCGGCGTCGATCGCCACGCCGGCCGGGGCGCCGGCAAAGGTCGGCGCGCTGTTGGACCGGTTCGGCGGCTGGGGCTGCTCACCCAGCTGGATCGAACGGGCAAAGCTGATTTCGTTGGCAGGATCGCCCTGCGGGCCGCCGTCCTGGAGGCCGTCGCCATCCTTGTCGTTCCAGACCAGCACGTGGACCTGCTCGATGTTCTTGACGTAGTCGACTTCGATGCTGCCGTTGGCGACCTTGTACTGGTAGCCGAGGGCGAAGGCGTCGGCATCGGCCCCGGTGGAGCTGGCGCTGAGCTTGGTGACCGCGACCGCATCCGCCGCGGCCTGGTCGGCCACGTACATCTGGAGCGCGTCGGCCGCGTTGCCGCCGCCCGGGCTGGTGCCCAGGTTGACGCCGCCGTCGATGTGGTTCACTCCTGCGCCGGCGACGATGTTGTCGCCGTAGGCGCTGGTGACGATGCGGTCGTTGCCGGCGCCGGTGTCGACGAAGACGCCGCGCCCGGCCGTGTCCATCAGGGCGCGGGTCGGCGCCGAGACGTCCGTCGCAGCGTCGAAGCTGTCCGCGCCGGCGGTGCCGGTCGCCCACGCCAGGTGCATGTGATTGGCCGTACTGTCGCCGGCGGCGATCTCGTGGACCTCGAGCACCAGCGGGATGTGCCTGCCGGTGCCCGCGCCGGGCACGTGGATCGACACCGCTTCAATATTCTTGAGGTAGTCCTTCTGGCTGCTGTCCGCGCCGTAGGTGACCATCCAGGTGTAGTCCGGATTGTCCGAGGCCACCACTTTCACCGCGTTCATCGCGGCGACGCTGGCCACATCGATCTGGAACACGTCGCCGGCCTTGCGCCCGCCGGTGTCCTGGCCGACGTTGGCGCCGCCGTCGACGCGCGAATTGCCGGCGCCATTGCGGATGAAGTCACTGTAGCCGGTGCCGACGATGGTGTCGTTGCCGTCGCCGCCGTCGATCCACACGCCGCGGCCGCGGCTTGCCATGGCCGCCGTCAGGGGGCTCGACAGCATGCCGGCCGCCCCCATGTCGATGCTGTCGGCACCGGCCGTGCCGTTCACCCAGGCTAGGTGGGAATAGTTGCCGACGTTGCTGTCGGCCAGGTTGGCCTCCTGGACGGTGACCGCCAGCGGGATATCGCGCCCGAAGCTGCTGCCGCCGTCGTTGCGGGCGATCTGCACGCTGACGCGCTCGATGCCCTTGATGTAGTCGGTCTCGGCGCCCGCGCTCACCTTGTGGGTGTAGCCGGCCGCGAATGCCGCCGCGTCCTCGGCCGTGCCGCCGGCGCCCAGCGCGGTGACCTGCACCGCATCGGCTGCGGCCTGGCTGGCCACGGTCACGCGCAGCACGTCCTGGGCCTTGCCGCCCCAGGGCGCGGTGCCGGTGTTGGCGCCGCCATCGACGTAGTTGGTGCCGGCGCCGGCATCGATGTCGTCGCCGTAGGCCGAGCCGACCACCGTGTCATTGCCGCCTTCCATGTCCGCGTAGATGCCGCGGCCGTGCTGGGTCATCAGGGCCTTGGTCGCCGCCGACAGGTCGGTGGACGCATTGAAGCTCTCGGCGCCCCCGGTACCCTGGGCCCAGGCAAAGTGCATCTGCTGGTCCAGGTTCTGGGTGCCGGACGCGATCTCCTGCACCCGCAGCGCCAGCGGAATCCATTTGCCGGTGCTGGTGCCGCTGACGTGGACCGAAATCGCTTCCACGTTCTTCAGGTAGTCCTTCTGGGTACTGCCGGCGCCATAGGTCACCATCCAGGTGTAGGCGCTGTCGTCCGACGCCTCGACCCGGATCGCGTCCATCTCGGCGGCGCTGCCGACTGAGACCTCGAACACGTCCTGGCCGCCGATGTTGGCGCCGCCGTCGATCTTCGCATTGCCGGCGCCGTTGCGGATATTGTCGGCATAAGTGCCGCCGACGATGGTGTCGGCGCCCGCGCCGCCGTCGATCCACACGCCGCGGCCGTGGCTTGCCATGGCGGCCTTCAGCGGTGCCGACAGCAGGGTCGAACCGGCGCCGGCGTCGATGCTGTCGCCGCCGGCGGTGCCGTTGACCCAGGCCAGGTGGTAATAATTCGCCAGGTCCGGCGCGGCCAGGTTGGCCTCGCGCACCACCACGGCGAGCGGGATGTCGCGCGCCCAGGTGCTGCCGCCGTTACCGGTGGCGACCTGCACCGTGACCCGCTCGATGCCTTTCAGGTAGTCGGTCTCGCTGCCCGCCACGACCTTGTGCGTGTAGCCGTCGTTGAAGGCCTGGGCGTCCGCGCCGCTCATGCCTGCGGCCAGCTGGGTCACCTGCACGGCATCCGCATCGGCCTGGCTGGCGACGGTCACGCGCAGCACGTCCTGGGCCTGGCCGCCCCACGGCGGCGAGCCGGCGTTGGCGCCGCCATCCACGTGGTTGGTGCCGGCGCCCATGTTGAAGTCGTCGCCGTAGCCGCTACCCTGCGCCGTGTCGTCGCCGGCGCCCATGTCGACCCAGACGCCGCGGCCATGCTGGTCCATCAGCGACTTGGTGGCGGCGGACAGGTCGGTGGACGCATTGAAACGGTCCGCATGTTCGGTGCCCTGGACCCAGGCGTGGTGCATCTGGGTCGCCGCGTTCTGGCCGGAGCCGATCTCGTTCACCTGCACGGCCAGCGGGATCCACTTTCCGGTCGAGGTGCCAGTCACGTGGACCGAGATCGCCTCGATGCTCTTCAGGTAGTCCCGTTCGGTTTTGCCGTCGCCATAGGTGACCATCCAGTCATAGGCCGGGTCGTCGGAGGCGAGCACGCGCACGGCGTCCATCTCGGCCTGGCTTGCCACCGAGATCTCGAAGACGTCCTTGCCGCCGATGTTGGCGCCGCCGTCGATCTTGGCGTTGCCCGTGCCGTTGCGGAAGTTATCGGCATAGCCGGTGCCGGTGATCGTGTCGTTGCCGGCGCCGCCGTCGACCCAGACCCCGCGCCCGCGTGCGCCGATGGCGGTCTTGAGCGCCGCCGACAACAGGGCGGTGTCGCCCGACAGGTCGATGGCATCAGCGCCCTGGGTGCCGTTCACCCAGGCCAAGTGGTAATAATTGTTGCTGGTATTGGCTAGGTCGGCCTCGTGCACCACCACGGCCAGCGGGATGTCGCGCACCCAGCTGCTGCCGCCATCGGGGGTCGCCACCTGCACGGTGATGCGTTCGATGTTCCTGATGTAGTCGGTCTCGCTGCCCGCCACCACCTTGTGGGTGTAGCCGTCCGCGAAGGCCTGGGCATCCGTCCCGCTCATGCCGGCGGCCAGCTGCGTCACCTGCACCGCATCCGCGGCGGCCTGGCTGGCCACCACGACGTGCAGCACGTCCTGTGCCTTGCCGCCCCATGGCGGGGAGCCGGCATTGGCGCCGCCGTCCACGCGGTTGGTGCCGGCGCCCATGGTGAAGTCGTCGCCGTAGCCGCTGCCCTGCGCCGTGTCGTTGCCGGCGCCGGTGTCGATCCAGACGCCGCGTCCGTGCTGGTCCATCAGGGCCTTGGTGGCCACCGAGACGTCGGCCATGGAGAAGTTGTCGGTGAAGCTGCTGCCTTGCGCCCAGGCCAGGTGCATGAAGCCGGCCGCATTGTCCGTCACGGCGATCTCGTTCACGTCGAGCGCGAGACGGATCGTCTTGACGTAGCCGCCCGAAGCCAGGAACACGTTCACCTGCTCGACGTTCTTGACGTAGTTGGTATCGGCGCCGTTGACGATCTTGAAGCGGTAGCCGTCGGCATACGCCGCGCCATCCGGGCCGGTAGCCGAGTCGCTGATCTCGATCGCCTCCACGGCGGCGCCGGCGGCGGCGCTGTCGACGAAGACGTTGAGGACATCGCGCGGCTTGCCGCCATGCGGCAGCGAGCCTCCGTTGGCGCCGCCGTCGATCCGGTTGTTGCCGCTGCCGGCGTTGATCGTGTCGGCATAGTCGGAGCCGATCACGGTGTCGTCGCCCTCGCCCATGTTGACCACGACGCCGCGGCCGTATTGGGCCATCAGCGTGCGCATCGCCGAGCTGATGCTCGTGGCGGCATCGAAAGTCTCCGCAGCGGCCGTGCCGTTAGCGATGACAAAATAATACTGGGCGCTCAGCGCCGAACCCCATTGGGTCTTGGTGCTGTCGTTCGGGTCGAGCGGAATTTCGTTGATAGTGATGGTCATTGCGTTGTCCTCGGTGCGTCCGTGTCGTGTGCGTTCGTTGTCGCCTGCTTAACCGCGCGGGAAGTCGGTCGGCGGTGGGGCCGGTGGAGCCGTCGGCGGCGCGGTCGGCGCGGCGGTCGGGGCTGGGGTCGGCGCACTGGTCGGGGCCGCAGTCGGCGCGGCGGTCGGGGCGGCGGTCGGAGCCGGGGTTGGCGCGGCGGTCGGGGCCGCAGTTGGTGCCGCGGTTGGTGCCGGCGTCGGCGCTGCGGTCGGCGCCGGGGTCGGGGCGGCGGTCGGTGCAGGGGTTGGGGCGGCGGTCGGTGCTTGCGTCGGTGCCTGGGTTGGCGCCTGGGTTGGTGCCTGGGTTGGCGCCTGGGTTGGTGCCTGGGTTGGCGCCTGGGTTGGCGCCTGGGTTGGTGCCTGCGTTGGCGCCTGGGTTGGTGCCTGGGTGGGTGCCTGCGTTGGCGCTTGGGTCGGCGCCGCAGTTGGCGCCTGGGTCGGCGCCGGGGTCGGTGCCTGGGTCGGCGCCTGGGTCGGGGCTTGCGTCGGAGCCGGCGTCGGCGCCAGGGTCGGGGCTTGCGTCGGGGCCTGGGTCGGCGCCGGCGTCGGTTGCGTCACGGGCAGTCCCTGGATCGCCTGCACCACGCCGGCAAGCTGGGTGGAGGGCTGGGCGGACGCCGCCGGTACGCCGGTCAGCGCGCTGGTGGCGCTCACCAGCGCCACGGTGACCGCCGGCAGGCCGGCTTCGGCCGCGACCGTGCCAAGGCGCAGCGGCTGGCCGGCAGGCGCCTGGGTGATTGTGGCCGCCACCCTCTCGGCGCGGTTCTGCACGTCGTCGACGATGCGGATGATGGGATCGACGTACAGGGTCAGCAGCGGCTGCAGCGCCGCGCCGGTAGCGCCCGGTGCCGCCTGCATTACGCGGCCCACGCCGACCGCCAGGCTGGCTTCCACCAGGTTGGCCACGTCGGCGGCCAGCATCACCGTGCCGCGGGCGGCAGCGCGGTTGGTCAGCAGGCGGTCCTGGTTGGTGACGGCGCCTTGCACCAGTCCGCTGACCGAAGCCGCACCGCCGGAGGCGCTGATGCGCGTCAGTTCCGCGGCCACCGCCTGGGCCACCCGGCCATAGGCAGCGGTCGCGTCGGCTTCGGTGGTGGTCTTCTCGGTACACGCCATGACTTCCATGGCCTTCTGCAGGGCGACCATCTTCTGGATCAAGGTCGGCTCGGTAGCGGCCACCGTCAGCGGGTCGCGGTCGAGCACCAGGACCGAGGACAGGCCGAACACGCGCGCCACGATCTCGCGCGCCTGGGCAAGGTTAGGCGCCGCGTTGGAGGCGACCATCGCTTCGGCGAGCGTCGTCAGGGGCGTGACCGTCACCGACGGCTTGCTGGCGGCGTCTTCCACCATCGCGCTCATCGCATAGCTGAACGGCAGCCCGGTCGAGGTATCGGTGCCGCCCGTCACCCGCAGGCGCTGGCCGTTGACCTGGGCGATGGCCGCGGCCACCGTCAGGCCGAACTTGCCGCCGGCGTCGGTCACTGCGGACGGCTCGCTGCCGTCGCGCTGGCCATTATTGTTCTGGTCGAGCCAGACCGTCGAGCCGCTCAGGTAACCGTCGACGATCACGCCGGTCAGTACCGTGCTGGGCGCCGGCGGTTGGGCAATCGGGCCGGGGCCGGCAGGTGGGGCGGAATCGCCTCCTCCACCGCCACAGCCTCCAAGGGCGAAGGCGATGGTCAGGGCGAGGGTGGATCGTTGTGGCAGGGTCGGTTTGGGCATGGTCCTTGTCTTTCAGCGCGAGTACATCGCGCGCCGGGCGACAAGCTGCAGGTGCGAAGACACCTGCGACATGGATCTCTTTCAGGTCGGTGGTTTCTCTCACCTGCGCAGTTTGTCTTTTTTTGTAACCGGCGCGCAGTTCACGCGAGACTAGGGGAGTTGTTGACTGTTAGCAATACCTCAATTGAGGAATGTATCTGAACGACAACAAAATTACCCAGTTGAAATACAAGCGGCGCACCGCAGTGCGCCGCCAGGCCATCCGGAAAGCTTGTTTCAGGGCGCGACGTGCGCGCGCAGTACTGGATACAGGTTGAAGCGTTCGTCCCAGGACGAATGACGCTTGTAGAAGAAGTCCAGGCGCGCGTGCGGGTTCCTGGCAAAGGCCGGATCGGTCTCGACGCGGCGCTTGAATTCCGCCGCCAGCGCCGGATCGGCGGCCATCTGTTCGCGCGCCACGTCCTCGGCCACGTATTCCTCCATGTACTCCTTGCGCTCGTAGGCGTTGTTGAACAAGCCCCAGGCCAGCAGCGAGTCCGGCGCCTGCGGCTCCAGCATGGCTACCACCAGGCGCGCCTTCGGCTGGTTGACCGGCACGTACAGGGATCCCGGCAGTACCGGGCGCGGTTCGGCCTTCCAGGCGCCGTCCAGCATCAGGCGCTGGTGCGACTCGAAGGAGGTGGCGCTGAAGCTCGCCTTGTCGGCGCGGAAGGTTTCCACGGGCGCCTGCGCGATCGCCTTGTCCAGCTTGCGGAAGGCGATGCCGTGCAGGGCCAGCTTCTTCGCGACGATGTCGGCGTAGGCGGCCGGCACGATGTAGCCGGCGCGCGGCGCGGTGACCAGGCGGTCCGGCACGACTTCCTCACGCAGCGGCACGCGCCAGACCTGCGGCTTGCTTTCGTCATAGCGGGTCATCAGCATGCCGGACACGTCGGACTGGGTACGGGTGTACTCGTAGCCCTGGAAGTCGACCATCTCGGTCTTGTCGGTGGTGCGGTAGCTCAGCGCCACCTGGGTGCCGGCCAGCTGCGCGGCACGGGCGTCGGCGGCCAGTGCCGCCTGCTGCCATTGCTTGCCGTTCTGCGCGACCTGGTCCAGGATCGAGATCACGGTGTTGTGGGTCACGCGCACGCGGGTCGGGTAATCCTTCCACGAATGGGTCTCGACCAGCAGCGCCATGCGGTTACGCAGCGGGAAGTAGCCGGTCGAGAAGCGCGGGTCCGAGACGCTGTCGACGAAGCCGGACTGCGGATCGTCGGTCTTGGCGAAGGACATGTAGTAGGACTGCGGCATCGAGCCCTGCTTGGCAATGTCGGCGATGACGTTGGCGCGCAGGGCCAGGCCGGCTTTGCGGAATTCCGGGTCGCCCGAATACACCGGCTCGACCTGGATCGAGACGTCGTGCTGGAACTTGGCGCCGTCGGTGACGTGCAGGTCGACGTAGGTCAGCGGATCCCAGGCATTGACCAGCTTGAGCATGGCCTGCATCTCCGGCGCGTCGGCCTTCACGTAGTCGCGGTTCAGGTTGAAGTTCTGGGCGGTGGTGCGCCAGCCCATCTCGACCGGGCCGCGCTGGTTCGGGCGGTTCCACTTGCCGAAGCGCTCGTGGCCGTCGACGTTGAACACCGGGACGAAGACCAGCACCTGCTTGTCCAACGCACCCTTGGCCAGCTTGCCGTTCAGGGTTTCGCGCAGGGCCAGGAAGCCGGCGTCCTTGCCGTCGATCTCGCCGGCGTGGATGCCGCCCTGGATCAGGGTCACCGGCAGGCCCTGCTTCTTGGCAGAATGCGGCGTGAACGCGCCGCTGTTCGACACCACCAACGCCATCATCGGACGGTTCTCCGGCGTGCGGCCGAAATCGACGCACTTCACCTGCTTCGGATACGCCTTCGCGAAGTCGCCGCACAGCTTGATGACTTCGTCGTAGCGGCCGGTGGCCTGGAAGCCGGAGCGCTCGGAAATGGTGGTGAGGTCGGGGGCGGCTTGGACAGCGGGTACGGCAGCAAGGAGGGCCAGCAGCAGGGCGGAACGAATCATCGGGAAGACTCCAGCAATCGTCAGGTGGCAAAGCCGACGATTATAGACCTGTTTCCAGAATGAAAAGAGCCCAGGCAGCAGTGCTGGCCGGGCTCTTTTGTATCAGGCGAAGCTTACTGGCGCGGCTTCGTGTAGATCGAGATTTCCTTGGCCGGATGGCGCACCAGCTCCATGTTCACCTGGCGCGCGCGGGTGGCCGGCGGGCAGGTGCCGGTTTCGCGGTAGCTCAGGGCCGCGGCCAGCAGGCCTTCGCTGCGGTCGCCCAGCGGACGCGACAAATCGTCGGCCACCTGGCAGGTCGGCGCCAGGCCGTCCGAGAAGTCGCCGAAGCCCTTGTTGTTCACGCCCTTGAACTCGATCGAGAAGTAGGTGGTGCCGCAGTTCGGCACCGGCGTGAAGCCGTAGGGCTTGCCGCAGGTCTGGCTGCCGATCACGTCGACCTGGATGTCGGCGCCGCGCAGGCCGTTGATCACCGCTTCGCTGGCCGAGCAGCTGCCCGAAGTGGTCAGGACGGTGACGCGTTTCAGGCCCAGGTAAGGCAGCGGCGTACCGGCGCGCACCGGGTTCGGCGAGCTGAAGCCGTAGGCGGTGGTCAGGAAGGGAATGGCCGGCTGCTGCGCGATCTTGTCGTTGAACTGGGGACGCTCGAAGATCTTGCCTGCGGTCAGTTCCGGACCGGCGATCATGTAGGACAGCTCGCTGGCGATGTACAGCAGGCCGCCGCCGTTGTAGCGCATGTCGAGCACCAGGTCGCTCACGGCGGCCTGCTTGAAGGTGGTGAAGGCATCCACCAGCTCCTTCTCCGACACGGCGTTGTGGGTCTCGAAGCTCAGGTAGCCGACCTTCCCGGTCGGGGTGTCGAGCACCTGCACGTGCTTGACCGGGTCGATGCGCACTTCCGCGCCGGTCATCGACACGTCGAAGCTGGTGCCGCCGCGCTGCAGGGTGAACTGGTGCGCCTGGCCGGCCGTCTCGGGGAACAGGCCGGCATTGATCCTGTTGACCTGGTCGGCGGTGCTGCCGTTGACGAAGTCGACGCCGTCCACCTTGAGCAGCATGTCGCCGCGGCGCAGGCCGGCGGCGGCAGCCGGCGAGCCCGGCTCCACCAGGGTCACGAGCCAGGTACGCGGCACGGTGGCGCTGTTGCGCTTCCAGGTCACTCCATAGCCCAGGTCGATCCCGGAGGTCTGCAGCTTTTCCCACTCTTCGGTGGCGTAGGTGAAGTGGTACCTGTCCTTCGGCTGGCCCGACTCGGTCAGGGCCGAGGTCTTGAGCACGTTGAAGTAGTCGATGGGGTTGGTGAAATCGGCCATCCGGTAGGTGTTGGGGATCTCGTTGTACCAGAGGTAGTACTGGTTGGCCCAGGCGCGCAGGAACTTCAGCTCGTCGAGCAGGGTGCCCTGGCGGTCCGGGAAAGGCTTGCCCACGCTGTCCAGGCCGGTGCGCGGCTTGGCGCACAGGTTCCAGTAGGTGTTGAAGGCATCGCCCAGCAGATTCGGGTTGAGGTCTTCCGGCGTCGCCGTGCCGACCGGCGGGGTCGGGGTGACGGGTGTGGGCGGCGGCTGCTGGCCGGTCTGGCCCGGATTCGACACGACGCCGGGCGAACCACCGCCACCGCCGCATCCGGCGAGGACGAAGGCTGCCGCGAGCAGCGATGCGATCAGGCGGGGGGTGGTCGGCATACGACCATGTACATATGGCGGTTTCATGCAATCGATTATAGACGCGGCTATCGGGCCCAAGTGCAACCAACTGTAACAGTTGGATCTGATGGACAACAAGAAATGCTAAAGAGAATCAAAAAAACAAGGCCACCAGCGGTGGCCTTGTCTGATTGGCATGCGGCCTGGGTCAGGCTGCGCGCGGCGCGGCGCCGGCCGGCGCATGGAAGGCCGCGACCAGGGCCGCCTCCTTCTGCCTGGCCGCCTTCAGGTGGCGCTCCTTCACGTGGCCGTAGCCGCGGATGTCTTCCGGGATGCTGGCGATGGCCACCGCCTGCGCGAGGTTCTCCGCAGTCAGCTTCGGCAGCAGCGCTTCCACGGTCTGGCGGTATTCCCCGATCAGCGCACGCTCGGTGCGGCGCTCGGCGGTATAGCCGAACACGTCGAACGGGGTACCGCGCAGGCCCTTCAGCTTGGCCAGCACGCCGAAGGCACCCATCATCCACTGGCCGTATTCCTTCTTCAGCGCGCGGCCTTCCTTGTCGTGCTTGGCCAGCAGCGGCGGCGCCAGGTGGAACTTGAGCTTGATGTCGCCTTCGAACATGCCCGCGATCTTCGCCTTGAACGCCGGGTCGGTATGCAGGCGGGCGACTTCGTACTCGTCCTTGTAGGCCATCAGCTTGTAGAAGTAGCGGGCCACGGCTTCCGCCAGGCGGCTTCCCTTGCCCAGCTTGGCTTCCTCGGCGCGTACCTGGTCGACGAAGGCCTTGTACTTCGCGGCGTAGGCGGCGTCCTGGTAGGCGGTCAGCAGTTCGACGCGGCGCTTGACCACGTCGTCCAGGCTGTCGCTGCGCTTGAACTCGATCACCTGGGCCGGCGTCGCCAGCTTCTTCACCGCGGCCAGGTCGTGGGCGGCCGTACGGCCCCAGTGGAAGGCGGCCTTGTTGAACGGGACCGAGACGCCATTCAGTTCGATCGCCTTGATGAGCGAGGCTTCCTGCAGCGGCACATGACCCTTCTGGAAGGCGTAACCCAGCATGAACATATTGGTCGCGATCGCGTCGCCCATCAGCGCGGTGGCGATCTTGCCGGCGTCGACGAAGTCGACGTTCTCCGTGCCGCAGGCCTGCACGATGGCGCCGCGCGAGCCCTCGGCCGGGAACTGCCAGTCCGGGTTCTTGACGAAGGCCGCGGTGGTGGCGCCGGTCGAGTTGACGGCGGCCCAGGTACGGCCCTCGCCCATGCGGCTCAGGGCATCGCGGCTGGCGGTGACGATCTGGTCGCAGCCGATCACCAGGTCGGCACTGCCGGTGCCGACGCGGGTCGAGTGCAGGTCGGCCTGGTGCTCGGCCAGGCGCACGTGCGACATCACCGGACCGCCCTTCTGGGCCAGGCCGGACTGGTCGAGCACGAGGGCGCCCTTGCCTTCCACGTGGGCCGCCATCGCCAGGATCTGCCCGACGGTGACCACGCCGGTGCCGCCGACGCCGGCGATCAGGATGCCGTAAGGCTCCGCCACCGACGGGATGATCGGTGCCGGCAGTGCCGGCGGGGTGGCATCGGCGCTTGCCGCTTTCTTCGGCTTCTTCAACCCGCCGCCTTCGACGGTGACGAAGCTCGGGCAGAAGCCGGAGACGCAGGAGAAATCCTTGTTGCACGAGGACTGGTTGATCTGGCGCTTGCGGCCCAGCTCCGTCTCCAGCGGCTCGACCGACAGGCAGTTCGACTGCACCGAGCAGTCGCCGCAGCCTTCGCACACGGCTTCGTTGATGACGGCGCGCTTGGCCGGGTCGGGGAACTCGCCCTTCTTGCGGCGGCGGCGCTTCTCGGAGGCGCAGGTCTGGTCGTAGATGACGGCGCTCACGCCCGGCATTTCGCGCAGTTCCTTCTGCACGTCCATCAGCTCTGAACGGTGGCGCACGGTGACGCCTTCGGCCCAGGCATAGTCGTCCGGGTATTTTTCGGGCTCGTCGGTGACGACGATGATCGGGCGCACGCCTTCGGCGGCGATCTGGCGCGTGATCATGCCCGGATCGAGCGGACCGTCGACGTTCTGGCCGCCGGTCATCGCGACCGCGTCGTTGTACAGGATTTTATAAGTGATGTTGACCTTCGCGGCCACGGCCGCGCGGATCGCCAGGATGCCCGAGTGGAAGTAGGTGCCGTCACCCAGGTTCACGAACACGTGCTTCTCGTCGGTGAAGGGCGACTGGCCGATCCAGGTCGTGCCTTCCGCCCCCATGTGGGTGAAGGTGGAGGTCTCGCGGTCCATCCACAGCACCATGTAGTGACAGCCGATGCCGGCCATGGCGCGCGAGCCTTCCGGCACCTTGGTCGAGGAATTGTGCGGGCAGCCCGAGCAGAAGTAAGGGATGCGGTCGGTTTCCGGATTCGCCTTGGCCGGGATGTTCTTCAGCACCAGCTCTTTCTGCTCGAGGTAGGCGATGCGCTGCTTCACGCGTTGCTCGACCGGGTGGCCGGCGCAGTAGTGCGAGATGCGCGAGGCGATGGCGCGGGCGATCTGGGCCGGGTTCAGCTCGTAGGTGGCCGGCAGCAGCCAGTCGCCGTGGCCCATGCGGTCCTTGTTGCTCCATTCGCCGGTGTCGTCGAACTTGCCGACCACGCGCGGACGCTCGCCGTCCGGCAGGTTGTACAGGGCTTCCTTCAGCGCGTATTCCATCACCTGGCGCTTCTCTTCGACCACCAGGATCTCGTCCAGGCCGCGCGCGAACTCGTGCACGCCTTCGGATTCGAGCGGCCAGGTCATGCCGACCTTGTACAGGCGCAGGCCGATGTCGGCGGCCGCCTGCTCGTCGATGCCGAGGTCGGCCAGGGCCTGGCGGGTGTCGAGGTAGCTCTTGCCGGCGGTGATGATGCCGATCTTCGGCTTGGGGCTGTCCCAGATGATGCGATTGAGCTTGTTGGCGCGCGCATAGGCCAGCGCGGCATACCACTTGAAGTTGCTCATGCGGACTTCCTGGTCCAGCACGGCGTCCGGCCAGCGGATGTTCAGGCCGCCAGGGGGCAGTTCGAAGTCGGTCGGCAGCGCGATTTGCACGCGGTCCGGGTCGAGGTCGACCACGGCGCCGGATTCGATGATGTCGGTGACGCACTTCATCGACACCCACAGGCCGGTGTAGCGGCTCATGGCCCAGGCGTGCAGGCCGAAGTCGAGGTATTCCTGCACCGAGGACGGGTACAGCACCGGGATGCCGCAGTGGGTCAGGATGTGGTCGGACTGGTGCGCGGTGGACGAGGACTTGGCCGCATGGTCGTCACCGGCCAGCACCAGCACGCCGCCGTGCTTCGCGGAGCCGGCGTTATTGCCGTGCTTGAAGACGTCGCCGCAGCGGTCCACGCCCGGGCCCTTGCCGTACCACATGGCAAACACGCCGTCGTACTTGGCGTCCTTGTACAGGTTGGTCTGCTGGGTGCCCCAGACGGCGGTCGCCGCCAGGTCTTCGTTCATGCCCGGGTGGAACTTGACGTGGTGGGCCTCGAGGTGCTTCTTCGCCTTCATCGCGGTCTGGTCGACGGCGGTGACCGGCGAGCCGCGGTAGCCGGTGATGTAGCCGGCGGTGTTCAGGCCGGCCTTCAGGTCGCGTTCGCGCTGGAGCATCGGCAGGCGGACCAGGGCCTGCGTGCCGGTCATGAACGCACGGCCGCGTTCGAGCGTCCACTTGTCGTCGAGCGTAATATCGTGGTCGTGCTGCGCGTGCTGCGGCAGCGCCAGGCTGGCGCGCTCGAGGGGTGCGTTCATGCGGTGTCTCCGTCAACTTTTTGCCAGGGATACAGGGCGCTGCGGCTCTTGGTGGCCATCGTGCGCGCGGGCTGGTGGGACCAGCCTGATCCATCAGGCGCACAGTATATTCCTGGGGCACCGGCATTAAATTCCAATCAATTCCCCCCGCCGGACGATTTGCGCAATAAAATTGCTAGGTTCGCGAATCCACCGAGGAAAACATGTCAAAAATCGAGCTCGACAAGACTGACCGCAAGATCCTGGCGGTGCTGCAGACGGATGGCCGGCTGTCGAACCAGGACGTGGCCGAGCGCGTCAACCTGTCCCCTTCCCCCTGCCTGCGCCGCATCAAGCGCCTGGAAGAAGCGGGCGTGATCCGCCAGTACGTGGCCCTGGTCGACCCGGACAAGATCGGCCTGGGACTGCTGGCCTATGTAAACGTGCGCCTGGAAAAGCACAGCGAAGTGGCGGGCGGCGCCCGCGGCGCACCGAGCCTGCCGGCAACCTCGCCGCGCAACGATTTCGCGGTGTCGGTCGGCACCTGGCCGGAAGTGGTGGCCTGCTATGCGATGACCGGGGAGATGGATTTCCTGCTGCGCGTGCATGTCGAAGACATGGACCACTTCTCGCGCTTCATGATGGGGACCCTGCTCAAGCATCCGGCGGTGCTGGATGTGAAGTCGAGTTTTGCGCTGCAGCGCATCAAGGAGACGACGGCCTTGCCGGTGGCGGTCTGAATCCTTCCAGGCCGGGCAAGACGAAGCAGGCCTCCAGGCCACCTTGCGGATGGTTGCGCAGGGTCAGTCTGCCATCCATGGCGGCCGCCAGCTGCCTGGCAATGGCCAGCCCCAGTCCAGTGCCGCCGGTATCGCGGCTGCGCGAGCCTTCCAGGCGATAGAAGGGTTCGAACACCCTTTCCAGTTCCGCCTCGGGGATGCCCGGCCCCCTGTCCCTGACGGAGATATGCAGTTCAGCGTCCCGGCGTTCGGCCCTCACCTGAACCGCGTCGCCGTACTTGAGTCCATTGTCGATCAGGTTGCCCAGGATGCGGCGCAGCGCCTGCGGCCGGGTGGCGAGCGTTCCCCCGGCGCGGCCCTGCAGCGCCACGTCCTGCCCCGCGTCGCGGTAATCGCTCACCAGGCTGTCCAGCAGCGCATCCGGATCGATGCGGCAGGGCGCTTCCAGCGTTCCGTGCAGGGTACGCGCATAGGCGACGCCGTCGCGCACCATGGCTTCCATCTCGCGCAGGTCGCGGTTCATCTTCTCGCGCAGGATCTCGTCGTCGAGCATGTCGGCGCGCATGCGCATGCGGGTGATCGGGGTCTGCAGGTCGTGCGAGATCGCGGCCAGGATCTGGGTGCGCTCGGCCATGTAGGCCTGCAGGCGCCCCTGCATCGCATTGAAGGCGCGCGCCGCACGCGCGATCTCCAGCGGGCCGGACTCCGGCAGCGCTTCCCCGCGCAGGTCCGGGCCCAGGCTGTCGGCGGCGCCGGCCAGCCGCGCCAGCGGCCGGGTGGCCAAGCGCACCGCGAGCCAGGTGAACATGGCCAGCAAGCCCAGCTGGCCCGCCAGCACGGCGGGCAGCCAGTCCGCCACCGGCATGCCCCTGGGCCGCATGTCGATCGTCAGCGGGGAACCGTCGCCCAATGTCACCTGCGCCTGCACGCGGTTCGGATAACCCGGCACGGCATGGGCTCGCACCGGGTAGTGTTTGCCGATCGCCGCGACCAGGGCCTCGGCGATGCGCTGCGAATGCGCGCTGTCCGGCGCGTGCCCCGGGTCGGCGGGCTGCAGCGCGAAGCTGTAGGTGCGGCGCTCGAGGCGCCGCAGCCAGGCGGCGCGCTCGGCGGCCGGCAGGTGGTCCAGCAAGGCGACCGAGCTGGCCACGTCCTGCTCCAGGTAGTCCAGCATCAGGCCGACGGTGGCTTCGCGCCGCTCGGACATGATCAGGACGAAGGACAGCGCATGCGCGGCCCCCAGGCCAATGCACAGGATCAGCATCAGGCGCGCGAACAGGCTGCGCGGCCAGGGAAGGCGCAGCCCCTTCATGCCGGACCGTCCGCCACCTCGACCGAGGACGAGAACACATAGCCCTCGCTGCGCAAGGTCTTGATATAGCGCGGTTCGCGGGCGTCGTCGCGCAGGCGCTGGCGGATACGGCTCACCAGCAGGTCGATCGAGCGGTCGAACAGGTCGGCCTCGCGGCCCTGGGTGAGATTGAGCAGCTGGTCGCGCGTCAGCACCCGCTGCGGATGGTCGAGGAAGACGCGCAGCAGCCGGTATTCGGCGCCGCTCAGGGCCACCAGCGTGCCTTCGCCGTCCAGCAGATGGCGGCCGACGGTGTCGAGCTTCCAGTCGCCGAAGCGCAGGAACTGGCCGGGTTCCTTGACCTCCAGATTGGGCGGCAACATGCGCGCACGGCGCAGGATCGAGCGGATGCGCGCGAACAGCTCGCGCACGGCGAAGGGTTTGGTCAGGTAATCGTCCGCGCCCATCTCCAGGCCGACCACGCGGTCGGTCTCCTCGTCGCGCGCGGTCAGCATCAGGATGGGAACGGTGCGCCATTTGCCGGCGCGCAGGTCGCGGCACAGGGCCAGGCCGTCCTCGCCCGGCAGCATCAGGTCCAGCACCACCAGGTCGACCTGGTGCTGCTCCATCAGGCTGCGCATCTCGCGGCCGTTGGCGGCGACGGAGGCGCGCACGCCGTTCTTCTCCAGGTAGCTGGCAAGCAGTTCGCGGATCTCGCGGTCGTCGTCGACGATCAGGATGTGGTCGGGGTTGTCCATGGCGGTCGGTTGGGCGGGTTGATGGCGCAGTGGTGACTATAACGGACCGGGGCCGGGGTTTGTATGCCAATGTATCCGGCGCCCCGCCGTACACACAAGATTGCAAATACCCCGGTTTGCCGACACAAGCCGGATACGCCGGCACGGTCCAATGGGGTCTTCCAACCCCCCGGAGGACCACACCATGACCGCTTCCATCGACGCCCCGCTTGCCCTGCTCGGCGGCGTGCTCACCATCGCCTCGCCCTGCGTGCTCCCGATCCTGCCGATCGTGCTGGGCGGTGCGCTGGGCGAACAGGACCGCAGCCGGCCGCTGTTCATCGTGGCCGGCTTCGTGATCGCCTTCTCCTCGCTCGGCCTGTTGCTGGCCAGCGCCTCGCAACACGTGGTGCAGGCCCACGAGGCGCTGCGCCTGGCCGGCGTGGCAGTGCTGGCGCTGGCCGGCCTCGCCATGCTGTGGAAGACGCCCTATGCCTGGGCCATGGAACGCCTCGGCCGCCTGGCCGGCGCCCTTCCATCCGGCGGACCGCGCGCCGGCAAGACCGGCGCGCTGTTGCTGGGGGTGTCGCTGGGAGCCGTCTGGACGCCCTGCGCGGGACCGGTGCTGGCCGCCATCCTGGTGCTGGCCGCCCAGGCCCAGGACCTCGGCCGCTCCACCGGCCTGCTGATGCTGTACGCCCTCGGCGCCGGGGTCCCGATGCTGGCGATCGCCTACGGCGGCCAGTTCGCGCGCCGCCACGTGCGCGCCGTGGCCCGCCATGCCGAACGCCTGCAGCAGGTATTCGGCGTCCTGATCCTGGCCACCGCCGCCCTCTTCTATTTCCAGGCCGACGCCCTGCTCTACGCCCGCCTGGCCGACTTCATCCCCTCCTGAAAGGAAGCACCATGAAACGCCTGATCGCCACCCTGACCGCCGCCCTGCTGGGCGCGCCCTACCTGCATGCCGGCGCCGCGCCGCTCAGCCGCCCCGTCGCCGCACCCGAATTCACCGGCGTCGACCAGTGGCTGAATTCTTCCCCGCTGAGCATGCAGGGCCTGCGCGGCAAGGTCGTGCTGGTCGACTTCTGGACCTACACCTGCATCAACTGCATCCGCACCCTGCCCCACGTGAAGAGCTGGCACGAGAAGTACAAGGACAGGGGCCTGGTGGTGGTCGGCGTGCACACGCCGGAATACCCCTTCGAGCGCTCGACCGCCAACGTGCAGGCGGCCATCAAGCGCTTCGGCATCGGCTATCCGGTGGCGCAGGACAACCGCTACGCCACCTGGCAGGCCTATGGCAACCAGTACTGGCCGGCGGTCTACCTGATCGATCGCCGCGGCCGCGTCGTCTACACCCACTTCGGCGAGGGCGCTTATGCGGAGACCGAGGCCCGCATCCGCGCCCTGCTAGACGAGACGTCCTGAGACCGGCTTTGTATCTCCATGTATCCGGAGGGCGGCGATACACATGCGATTGCAAAACCCGCGCTTTTCGACATATCCGGTACACGCGGGAAGCGCGTAATGGAGCCCTCCACGACGCAGCATCCATCCACTGAAAGGAAACAGCATGATCAGCAAGACTGCAGCAAGAACGGCCCTCGTCTTCGGCGGCTCGCGCGGCATCGGCGCCGCCATCGCCCAGCGCCTGGCGCGCGAAGGCGCCAACGTCGCCTTGACGTACGCCGCAGCCGGCGCCCGCGCCGCCGAGGTGGCCGCCCTTATCGAGGGGTATGGCATGCGGGCACTGGCGATCCAGGCCGACAGCGCCGACCCGGCCGCCCTGCGCGATGCCGTCGGGCAGACGGTGGCCCGCTTCGGCCGCATCGACACCGTGGTGGTCGCCGCCGGCATCCTGGAACTGGCGGACATCGCCGCCTTCAGCTTGGAGAACCTGGACCGCATGCTCGACGTGAACGTGCGCGGCGTCTATCTCGCGATCCAGGCGGCGCTGCCGCACATGGGTGTGGGCGGGCGCGTCATCACGATCGGCAGCAATGTCGCCGAGCGCAGCAGCCACCCGGGTTCCAGCGTCTATACGCTGACCAAGGGCGCGGTCGCTTCCATGGTGAAGGCCCTGGCGGCCGACCTGGCGCCGCGCGGCATCACCATCAATAATATCCAGCCCGGTCCGATCGAGACCGACATGACCGCCAGCATGATCGACATGGTGCGCGCGATGGTGCCGCTCAAGCGCGTCGGCCAGCCATCCGAGGTCGCTTCCCTGGCGGCCTGGCTGGCGGGCGAGGAATCCGGCTACATGACCGGCGCCAGCCTGACCATCGACGGCGGCATGTCGCTGTAATCGAAGGAGAATGCCATGACCACCAACCTGAAACGCCGCGGCTTCCTGAATACCGCCTCGCTCGGCCTGGCCGCCGCCCAGCTGGGCATGATCCCGGGGATCAGCGCCGCTGCCGCTACCGGCATCTCGCCGGCCACCACCACCTTTACCAGCCTCCGCCAGGTCCGGGCCGGCGTGCTGGACGTGGGTTACGTCGACACCGGCCCGCGCGACGGCCATCCGATCGTCCTGTTCCACGGCTGGCCCTATGACATCCACGCCTTCATCGACGTCGCGCCGATCCTGGCCGCCGCCGGCTACCGGGTCATCATCCCGCACCTGCGCGGCTACGGCAGCACGCGCTTCCTGTCGGCGGATACGCCGCGCAACGGCCAGCAGGCCAGCTTCACGGCGGATGCCGTCGCCTTCCTCGACGCCCTCGGGGTGGACAAGGCCATCGTCGCCGGTTTCGACTGGGGTGCGCGCATCGCCACCACCCTGGCCGCCCTGTGGCCGCAACGCTTCCACGCCCTGGTGACCGTCAGCGGCTACCTGATCGGCAGCCAGGAAGCCAACCGCAAGCCCTTGCCGCCGAAAGCCGAACTGCAGTGGTGGTACCAGTATTACTTCGCGACGCCACGCGGGGAACTCGGCTACCACGAACACACGCATGCCTTCGCACGCTTGATCTGGGAACTGGCGTCGCCCGAATGGAAATTCGACGACGCCACCTTCGCGCGCTCGGCCAGATCCCTGGATAACCCGGACCACGTCGCAATCTCGGTCAGCAATTACCGCTGGCGCCTGGGCCTGGCGCCGGGAGAAGCCCGCTACGATGCCCTGGAGCGCAGGCTGGCCGCCTTCCCGCCGGTGACGGTGCCCAGCATCAGCATGGAAGGCGCGGCCAACGGCGCGCCGCACCCGAATCCGAAGGATTACGCCAAACGCTTCACGGGCCGTTACGAACACCGCCACCTGGACGGCGGCATCGGCCACAACCTGCCGCAGGAGGCGCCGCGCGAGTTTGCCCAGGCCATCCTGGATGTCGCTCAATGGATCTAACGCACGTCAGGCAATGAAAACACACCCTCATACCGAACAAGGAAACATCATGAACGATCACACGAAGGTTCTATATACCGGCAAGACCCGCACGACCGGCGGCCGCAGCGGCAGCACGCGCAGTGATGACGGGCGCCTCGACATCGCCCTGTCGCCGCCCGGGTCCGGTGGTTTGGGCAGCAATCCGGAACAGTTGTTCGCTGCCGGCTGGTCGGCCTGCTTCATCGGCGCACTGCAGCACGCCGCGCGCGGGCTCGACATACGCCTGCCGCAGGAGACGGGAGGGGATGCCGAGGTCGACCTGTGCCATGGGGACGACGGTTATTTCCTGCGCGCCCGCTTGCGGGTGCGGCTGCCCGATCTGCCCGCCGACACGGCGCAGGCGCTGGTCGATACCGCGCACCGGACTTGCCCGTATTCGAAAGCGTCACGCGGTAATGTCGCAACGACCATTACCCTGGTCTCGTCCTAAGGTTTCTTCCTGGGTGACAGCCACTTGGTGGCGGCGCGCGCATTGGCCTTGACGGTGTAATCGATCACCGCCCACTGCTCTTCCAGCGCCTCCGCCATCACGCTCGCCGGGCTCGGCGGCGGCAGCTGCAGGTAGGCATCCGCCTCGCCGTACTCGCGCTTGATCTCCATCCCCGCCTTGCGCGCGATGTGCATCATGGTCTGGTTCGAGGTCAGGCATTGCATGTACAGGGTGTCCACGTCCGCATTGCGGCAGTGGATGGCCGCGCGCTGGAACAGGCGCGAGCCGACGCCCTGGCCGCGCGCCGACTTCGACACCGACACGCCGAACTCCGCCACCCGCTCCTTCTGCGTCGGCTTGCCCTGGTCGGCCTTGGCGAAGGCCAGGTGGCCTACCCCGACCAGCTGGAATACGCGACTGACCACGCCGAACACGATGTCGTGCCTGAAATCGATCTTTTCGACGTACTTGGCGATCGCGTCGTCGGGAATGACGCTGCCGAAGCGCAGCAGGCGGTCGTTGTCGTCCAGCGCCAGGAAATGGCGCAGGATGCGGCGGCGGTCACGCTCGCCCAGTTCCTTGACGAGCACGGTCGGGCGGCCAGGCTTGCCGCCGAAGCCCTTCAGCCAGCGAAAGAGCGCATTGTCGAACATGGTGGGCATTCTTTTGTGCAGTGCAACATAATCGCATTGTAGCGGATTCTACTGTGAAGCGCTGCTCTGCACCGGCACGATCCACTGCGCTTGCGGACTGACCACGAACACGCCCTTGCCGGCCTGCTTGGCCTCGTACATCGCCTTGTCGGCTTCGGCCAGCAGCGCCGCCGAGCCGCGCGCCGCCCCCACTTGCCCGCGCGCGCTCGAGATGCCGATGCTGGCCGAAATCCTGACCGGATTGCCGTCCGCCTCGGTCACCGACTTGATCTGGTCGAGCGCCAGCTGGGCCACGCGCAAGGCGCCTTCGCGCGAGGCAACCTCTTCCAGCATGATGACGAACTCGTCGCCGCCCAGGCGCGCCAGCGCATCCTCGGCGCGCAGCTTCTCCTGCACCCGGCGCGCCACCATCTGCAGCACCAGGTCGCCGGTGGCGTGGCCGTAGGTGTCGTTCACGGCCTTGAAGCCGTCGAGGTCGATGAACATGATGACCACCACCGAATCGCGGCGGGTGGCCCGGGCCAGCGCCCGCTCGAGCAGGCGGGTCAGCTGGCGGTAGTTGATCAGGCCGGTCAGGCTGTCGTGCTGGGCCAGGCGTTCGAGCTGCTTCGACTGCGCTTCCAGCTCGGCGGTGCGCTCGGCCACGCGGTGCTCGAGGTTTTCGTTGGCCGCCTGCAGGCGGTGGTTGACCTCGCCGATGATGCGGTAGGTTCGCCGCAGGCGCATGCCGGCATAGGCCAGCAGCAGCAGCAGGAAGGCCGAGTAGGCGAACAGGTAGCCGCGGTAGCGCTCGCGCACCGCCAGCGCGGCATCGAAGGAGCGGTCGAACTCGCGCCCCAGGCCGTCGAGGGCGGCGCCGGTGGCGGTGGCGGCAATCTGCGCCTCCAGCCGGTTTTCCAGCGGGCGTTTCTCCAGGATCACGCGCGCGGCCTTGATGATGGCGTCCATCTTCTCGACCAGCGCCGGCGAGAACGCGATCTGCTGGGCCGCGATGTCGCCCAGGGTCTCGTCGATGCGCGCCGCCAGCGGCGGGCTGGGGACGACGTTGTAGCGCAGGACTTCGGTCAGCAGCGCATTCAGCGAGGCATCCAGCCGGACCACGAGGCGGGCCGGCGCCAGCGCGCCCTCGATGCCGCCCAGTTCGGTCTTCAGGTCGGCCACGGCCGGCGGGAGGAAAGTCAGGGCCTCGCGCAGCGGCGGGTTATGGCGTGCAAACTGGGCGGTGAGCAGTTCCTTGCGCTGTATCGCGTCGCGCAATTGGGTATACGACTTGTCCACGGACGGCCCGGCGGCTTCCGGCACCACCTCGCCGAGGCGAGCCAGCAGGTCGTGCATGCGAGGCAGCTGGGTGGTCAGATGCGGGGTGACGGGCGCGCGGCCGATGTGGGCGCGCAGGATGTTGGCGTCCCATTCCGCGTCGAGCTTTTCGAGCTCGCGCAGGTTGAGCATCACATCGTTGCGGACTTCGGGATCGGTTCCTTCCGAGCGGATATAGAAGTAGGCGAGCAGCAAGGCCAGCACCAGCACCGCCAGGCCGGCAAGTTGCAGGCGGCGACGCGGTTTCAAGCTCGCTACGCGCTGCGCCAGCACGGCAACCATCTTTCCTCCGTTACATCATGTTGACTTTCTTATCCGAAGAAGGATAGCAAAACCTGGCGGTTCAGTCGTGCACTGTAGGGTGGACAGCCATCTTACGGTTCCCGCAGCGCCGCCTTGACGGCCGAGACGCGCGCCGCATGCACCGCTTCCGGAATCTTCTGCCGGTCATCGGCGAAGCGCGCCGCGACTTCGCCGGCGTTCACGGCGCGTGCCGCGTCGAGGGTGCGCTGCAAATGCGGCCGCTGCGGATAGTCCTGGAAGCGCATCGGATGCTCCTCGTGCCCGCGCCCGCGCGCATCGCATTCTGAGGCCAGCAGCATCTGCGCGAAGCGCTCCGGCTTGCGGAAGGCGTCGCAGCGCTCGAACAGGGTGACGATGGTATTCGCCCGCAGCTGGAGGGCGCGGCTCACGTTGCCGTGCTCGCGCGCGGTCATCAGGGCCAGGTCGCGGCATTCATTGGGCACCTTCAGGCGCTTGCACACGGCCGTGACCAGTTTCATGCCCTCGAATTCGTGGCCGTGGTGGGCCGGCCAGGTTTCGCTTGGGGAGATGCCCTTGCCCAGGTCGTGCACCAGGGCAGCGAAGCGCACTTCCAGCGGCAGCGCCTGCGACGCGGCGTAGTCGATCACCAGCATGACGTGCACGCCCGTGTCGACTTCCGGATGGTGCAGCGGCGGTTGCGGCACGCCCCACAGGGCGTCGAGCTCGGGCAGGATGCGTTTCAATGCGCCGCAGTCGCGCAGCACGGCGAACATGCGCGAAGGCCGTTCTTCCATCAGCCCGCGCGCCAGTTCCTGCCACACGCGCTCGGGCACCAGGGCGTCGACCTCCCCCGCCGCGACCATGCCCTGCATCAGCGCGAGGGTGGTCTCGTGCACGCGAAAATCCGGAAAGCGCGCGGCGAAGCGCGCCAGGCGCAGGATGCGCACCGGGTCTTCGGCGAAGGCGCCCGACACGTGGCGGAAGATGCGGTCGCGCAGGTCGGCCTGGCCATCGTAGGGATCGACGATGCTGCCGTCCTCGGCGCGCGCCATGGCATTGATGGTCAGGTCGCGCCGCACCAGGTCGTCCTCGAGCGTGACCTCGGGTGAAGTGTGGAACACGAAGCCGTGATAGCCGGGCGCGGTCTTGCGTTCGGTGCGGGCCAGCGCGTATTCCTCGTGCGTCTCGGGATGCAGGAAGACCGGGAAGTCCTTGCCGACCGGGCGGAAGCCCTGCGCCACCATCTGCTCCGGGGTGGCGCCGACCACCACGTGGTCGCGGTCCGTTACCTGCCGCCCGAGCAGTTCGTCGCGCACGGCGCCGCCGACCACGTAGCTGCGCATGCGCTTATTCCTGCGGCAGCTCGAGGTCGTGCAGCGGGGTCGCATCGTCCTCGCGCATCGCTTCGTCGACCCAGCGCGCCACCGCCGGGTGGGCCAGCACGCGCTCGCAATAAGCCTGCAGCGCCGGGGCCAGGGCCACGCCATAGGTCTGGAAGCGGCATACCACCGGGGCATAGAAGGCGTCGGCGATCGAGAACTCGCCGAACAGGAAGCCGTGGTGGCCGAAGCGCGCCAGGCAGTCTTCCCAGATCTCGCAGATGCGGCCGATGTCGGCCTGGGCACCCGGTGTGCGGCCGCGTCCCGGCAGCCGCGCCTGGATGTTCATGGTCATCGCGGTGCGCAGCTCACTGAAGCCGGAGTGCATCTCGGCCACGACCGAACGCGCCAGCGCGCGCGCGGCGACGTCCTGCGGCCACATGTGCTTGTCCGGGAACTGCTCGGCCAGGTATTCGACGATGGCCAGGCTGTCCCAGATCGTCATCTCGCCCGCCAGCAGCACCGGCACCCGGCCCGCATGCGAGTAGCGCGCGATGTTGGCGGCGGTGTCGGGCTTGTCGAGCAGGACGCGGACCTCGGTGAACGGAATCCCGAACGCCACCGCGGCCACCCAGGGCCGCATCGACCACGACGACACGTTCTTGTTGCCGATGACGAGGGTCAGGCCGGGCTGGCGGGCCTGCTCGAGGGTGGAAGACAGGGTCGGGTCGAGTTCGATGGTCTGCATGGCGTCCTATGAGTGGGTGGGTGAAATCAGCGGCCTGCGTGCTCGCGGTAATCGTCCAGGCCGCGCGGCGTGGCCAGGTAGTGCGGCGCGGCGGCTTCGAGCGACGTCAGCTTGATTCCCAGCGCCTCCGCTGTCAAGGCTTGCGTACGCGGATCGACGACATTATCCGTCTTCATCGAATCGAGGTTGTCGCGGCTGATCACGGGCTCGCCGGGCAGCAGCTCGAATAGCCGCGCCTGCAGGCGCGCGGCCCAGTCGGGCAGCCCCAGCACGCGCCGTTCGTGGCCGCTGTAGCGGCCGGCCAGGTGCACCAGCTCGGCCAGGGTGTAGACCCTCGGGCCGCCCAGTTCGATGGTGGCGCCGCGCGTCTGCGGTTCGCGCAGGGCCAGGGAAAAGGCGGCGGCCACGTCTTCCACGTACACCGGCTGGAAGCGCGCGTCCGGACGGGCCAGCGGCAGCACCGGCAGGTGGCGCTGGAGCCTGGCGAACATGGTGAGGAAATGGTCGCCCGGCCCGAACACCACCGAGGGACGGAAGATGGTGCTCGCCACCTGCGGCTGGCTGCACGCCGCCAGCTCGCCGTCGGCCTTGGAGCGCTGGTACATCGAGGCACCCCGGGGGCTGGCGCCGAGCGCGCTCATGTGCAGGTAGCGCGCCACGCCCACGTCGCGGCACGCCTCGGCGATGCGGCGCGGCAGGTCCACGTGCAGGCGCCGGAAGCCCGGGCCGTAGGGCCTGCCGTGGCCGCCGTGCAGCACGCCGACCAGGTTGATGACGGCCGTGCTTCCCGCCAGCAGGCGGCGCAGCGTGGCGTCGTCGTGGATGTCGGCCAGCTCCAGGTCGAGGTAGGGCAAGGTGGTGAGGTGCTTGGCGCGCTCGTAGTGGCGCGCCGCGACCCGCGTGCTGACGCCGTCCGCCGCCAGGCGCGCCAGCAGGTGGCCGCCGATGAAGCCGGTACCGCCGATGACCACCACGTACTGTTCGCGCATGGCCGTTCTCCTCAGTGGGATTCAGGGCAGGATGGATACGCGCTCGCGCGGCTGCACGGGACGCACCCGGGTCCGGATCGACTGCGGCTTGTTTTCGAACACGGCGGCGTAGTTGGTGGCATTGGCCAGCACGTTGCGCACGTAGCCGCGGGTTTCGGAGAACGGGATCGATTCGACGAACACCGCGCCTTCCATCGGCTGGTCGAGCACGCCGCGCCAGGCACGGGCGCGCGAAGGGCCGGCGTTGTAGGCGGCGGTGGCGAGGATTTCATCGCCGTCGAAGTTCTCCAGCACCATGTTCATGTAATTGGCGCCGAGCGTGATATTGGTCCGCAGGTCGTTGAGCATGCCGTGCACGAAGTTGTCCATCCCAATCTTGGCCGCCACCCACCTGCCGGTGGCGGGCATCACCTGCATCAGGCCGGAGGCGCCGACGCCGGAGCGCGCATCGCTGATGAAGCGCGACTCCTGGCGGATCAGGCCGTAGACCCAGGCCTTGTCGAGGCCCAGGCCCTGCGCGGTCGGGTGCAGCACGTCCAGGTGCGGCGCCGGGAAACGCTGTGCGTAGTCGAGTTCGGTTCGGGTGCGCAGCGAGGTCTCGACCGTACGGTCGAGCAGGTCATTGCGGCGAGCGAGTTCTCCGGCGGCCAGCAACTGACGGTCAGACATGCCGCGCAGCCCCCAGTTCCATTCGCGGTTGCCTTCCGCGCGCAGGCGCAAGGCATAGAACTTCAGCGCGCGCTGCAGGCTCGGGTTGGCGCCTGCCTGCGCCAGCTCGTCCGCACTGACCGCCGCGGCCGGCGGCGGCGCCACCACCTGCCGGCCGAGGTCGTCCAGCGCCAGCTGCCCATAAAAGTTATGCGGACTGGCGATGCGCTCGAAGGCCGCGTTGGCTTCGGCAGTCCTGCCCTCGTGCTTGTCGGCCCGCGCCAGCCAGTAGACCCAGGCGCCGTCGGCGCGCAGGTTCGGGGGCATCGCCTCGATGGTCGCGCGCACGGTCTTCCAGTCGCCGCGGCGCAGGGCGATGCGGGTCTTCCACTGCAGTTGCTCGCTGGTCAGCCGGATGCCGTTGGCGCGCTGCCACCACGTGTAGGCCTCGGGCTCCAGCCTGATCGAGGCCGCATGCGCGATGCTGGCCCAGCCGACGGCGCGTTCTTCGGCACTCAGTGACGGACTGTTTTTCTCCAGCGCGACCGTGGCCACCTTGAGACTGGTGCGCGCCATGCGGCCGATCGCCACCAGGTAGATGGCGCGCTCGGCAGGGGTCTTGCCGATCCCGCGCGCCATCGCCACCGCGGGTGCATCGACCGCCTGGGCGGCGCGGGTATCGGAGGCGCCAAGCAAAGCTGCGGCCCGGCGCGCCGGGCCGGTGGCGTCGGCCTCGCCGGCGAGGCGCAGCTGCCAGCGCAGGTCATCCTCGGTGAACTGGCGGTCTTGCACCAGTTGGGCGATCAGGGCGGCGCAGGCTTCGCCGTAGTACTCCGGATCGAGCAGCAGGCCGCGTGCTTCCTGTGCCACCGCTTCGCCGCGGCTGGCGCGTGCCAGCAGGGCGTAGCAGCGCAGTTGCAGGTTGCTGCCGGCCAGCTGCCCGACTTCACGCTCGAAGCCGACCCAGTCGCGCCGGCGGCCCATCTCGAGCAGCCATTCGCTGCGCAGCAGTTCGGCGGCGGCCGTGCCCTCGTGGCGGCGCAGGGCCTCGCGGATTTCCTCAGCGCTGGCGTCGCGTATCCGGGGTTTCAGACGATAATAGTCCACGTAGGACGCCAGCGAATAGTTCGGCGGCAGGCGCGATGCAAGGGCGTTGGTGCCCGCGGCGTCGTTCTTGCGCGCGGCTTCGCGCAGCAGCAGGAAGTTGTCGTCGTCGGCACGCGTATCGATTGCCGGGGCTGCCGCGGGTGCCGTGGGCACGGTCGGCGCGCCGGGCGGCACCGGTGGAACGGACTGGGCGGCCTGCCCCACGGCAGGGGCGGACTCGGCGTGGACTATGCCTGCAGGCAGCGTCCACATTGCAAAAACGACAGCAAGGGCGACCGGCAGGGAGCCGGTTGTCAATCTCGATTGAAACATCCACAACTCTCAATGTACGCTGCATTCAAACCATGACCGGCGAATCAAGAATACCATGCGCCCCCGGGCTTCTGCCAGACGCAGGCGCAAGCGCGATGCTGGACAAACCAGGCTTGCGCCGGATGCTCAAGGAAAGGCGCCGCGCCATCGACCACGACACGAAACGCGCCTGGGACGACCGCATCGGGGCGCGCGTGCTGGCCTGGTGGCAAGCCAATCAGGGCAGCAGGCTGGCGGTCTATTGGCCCCTCGCCGGCGAACCCGACTTGCGTCCAGCCTACGCGGAATTGGCCGAGGCAGGCGTACGGCTGGCTCTGCCTGTCGTGCTGGCACGCGATGCGGCGCTTGGCTTTGCCGAATGGGTGCCGGGCGAGCCGACCGTGGCGGACAGCCTGGGCGTGGCGGTGCCGGCGGAATTGCGGACAGTGGAGCGGCCGGATGTGCTCTTGATTCCCTGCCTGGGCTTCGATGCACGCGGCTACCGGCTGGGGTACGGGGGCGGGTTTTATGACAGGACGCTGGCTGCGCAGCCAAGGCCGAGGACGCTGGGCATCGCGTATGCGTGCCAGCAGGCGGAATTCGGGATCGGGGAATATGACATTCCGCTCGATGAGATCATTACCGAAGTATAGGGAGGGCAGGCATCGCCGACCCTCCCTACGAATTACTTCACCAGCCGCTGCCAGATCGCGGTGGTCGCCGCCGCCTGGTTCATGCTGTAGAAGTGCAAGCCCGGCGCACCGCCCGCCAGCAGGCGTTCGCACAGGCTGGTAACCACGTCCAGGCCGAAGGCCTTGATCGAGGCGGAGTCGTCGCCGAAGCTGGCCAGCTTGTTGCGCACCCAGCGCGGGATCTCGGCGCCGCACATGTCCGAGAAGCGCATCAGCTGCGTGTAGTTGGTGATCGGCATGATGCCCGCCACCACCGGCACATCCACGCCCAGCTTGCGCGCATTGTCGACGAAGTCGAAATACGCGTCCGCGTTATAGAAATACTGGGTGATCGCGGCATTCGCGCCGGCTTGCACCTTGCGCGCGAAGGCTTGCAGGTCGTCCTGGGGCGAACGGGCCTGCGGGTGCATTTCCGGATAGGCCGCGACTTCGATATGGAACCAGTCGCCGGTTTCCTTGCGGATGAACTCGACCAGCTCGTTGGCGTAGCGGAATTCACCGCCGCCGCCATAGCCGCTCGGCAGGTCGCCGCGCAGCGCGACCAGGCGGCGGATGCCATTGTCCTGGAACTGCTGCAGGATGGCGCGCAGCGACTCCCGGGTGCCGCCGACGCAGGACAGGTGCGGCGCCGCTTCGTGCCCTTCGGATTTGATCTCGAGCACGGTCTGCAAGGTGCCCTGCTGGGTAGTGCCGCCGGCGCCGAAGGTCACCGAGAAGTATTTGGGCCGCAGGTCGGCCAGCTTCTGGCGCACGACACGCAGCTTCTCGGCGCCTTCGTCCGTTTTCGGCGGGAAGAACTCGATACTGAAATTATGGGTTTCCATCTTTGTCTTTGAGGATCAAGGTAGAAAGCGCCCACGAAATGATGCTGTACAGGATGGCTGCCAGGAAGGCCGACCAGAATCCGGCCACTTCAAAGCCCTCGATCCAGTGCGATACCAGCCAGAACAGGACGGCGTTGATGACGAGGATGAACAGGCCCAGCGAAATCACGGTCACCGGCAGGGTCAGGACCACCAGCACGGGACGGATCAGGGTATTGACCAGTCCCAGCACGAGCGCAGCGATCAGCGCGGTCGTGAAGTTGGTGACGGAAACGGAGGACATCAGGTAAGGCAGGGCCATCAGGGCCAGGGCATTGATCAGCCAGGTAACAAGCAGGCGCATCGCATCGACTTTCGTGGTACGCGGGCGCTCTCGGCGCCCGCAGTGTTTGCTTACCGATTAATAACGGTAGTGGTCCGGCTTGTAAGGACCTTCCTTGCTCACCGAGATATAGGCGGCTTGCTCTTCGGTCAGCGTGGTCAGCTGGGCGTTGAGCTTTTTCAGTTGCAGGCGTGCGACCTTCTCGTCCAGGTGCTTCGGCAGCGTGTAGACGCCGACCGGGTACTTGGCGGTGTTGGCGAACAGTTCGATCTGGGCGATGGTCTGGTTCGCGAACGACGAGCTCATCACGTAGGAGGGGTGGCCGGTACCGCAGCCGAGGTTCACCAGGCGGCCTTCGGCCAGCAGGATGATGCGCTTGCCGTCCGGGAAAATCACGTGGTCGACCTGCGGCTTGATGTTTTCCCACTCGTACTTCTTGAGTGCGGCAACTTCGATCTCGTTGTCGAAGTGGCCGATGTTGCAGACGATGGCCTGGTCCTTCATCTTGAGCATGTGCTGCTCGGTGATGACGTGGTAGTTGCCGGTGCAGGTGACGAAAATGTCCCCGTGTTCGGCAGCATAGTCCATGGTCACGACGCGGTAGCCTTCCATCGCGGCCTGCAGGGCGCAGATCGGGTCGATCTCGGTGACCCAGACCTGGGCCGACAGCGCGCGCATGGCCTGGGCCGAGCCCTTGCCCACATCGCCGTAGCCGGCGATCACGGCGATCTTGCCGGCGATCATGACGTCGGTCGCGCGCTTGATGCCGTCCACCAGCGATTCGCGGCAGCCGTACAGGTTGTCGAACTTCGACTTGGTGACCGAGTCGTTGACGTTGATCGCCGGGAAGGCCAGCTTGCCTTCCTGGTGCATCTGGTACAGGCGGTGCACGCCGGTGGTGGTCTCTTCGGTCACGCCCAGGATGCATGGCAGGCGCTTCGAGTACCAGGCCGGATCACGCGCGAGACGGCCCTTGATCGAGTTGAACAGGCAGATTTCTTCTTCCGAGCCCGGCTTGTCCAGCACCGAGATGTCCTTCTCCGCGCGCACGCCCAGGTGCAGCAGCAGGGTGGCGTCGCCGCCGTCGTCCAGGATCATGTTGGCATGGGTTGCAGCCGATCCATCGCCCGGCCATTCGAAGATCCGGTGGGTGTACTCCCAGTACTCGTCCAGGGTCTCGCCCTTGACGGCGAACACCGGGGTGCCGACCGAGGCGATGGCGGCGGCAGCGTGGTCCTGGGTCGAGTAGATGTTGCACGATGCCCAGCGCACTTGCGCGCCGAGGGCTTCCAGGGTGCGGATCAGGACCGCGGTCTGGATGGTCATGTGCAGCGAACCGGCGATGCGCGCGCCCTTCAGCGGCTGGGCGGCGGCGTATTCCTCGCGGATCGCCATCAGGCCCGGCATTTCGGTTTCTGCAATGCGGATTTCCTTCTCGCCCCAGGATGCCAGGGAGATGTCTGCTACGAGGAAATCGTTGATGTCTTTGAGTACGGCGCTCATCACGCCCTCCTTTCAATGGTTGAAAAAAGTAACGTGAGCGCGGTTGCTGATATCCGAGCCTGGCGAAGATGGGAATCTTCGTCGCAACGCTCCTCGGAATAGGCGAGTTTACCATGAGTGGCGGCCTGGTGGGCCGCCACTGTTGCTGCCAGGGCTTACGCCAGGCCGGCTTCGGCGCGCAGCAGCGCCGCCTTGTCGGTGCGTTCCCAGGTGAACTCCGGCTCTTCGCGGCCGAAGTGGCCATAGGCCGCGGTCTTGGCGTAGATCGGGCGCAGCAGGTCGAGCATCTGGACGATGCCTTTCGGGCGCAGGTCGAAGTGTTCCATCACCAGCTGGGCGATCTTCTCGTCGGAGATGAGGCCGGTACCTTCGGTGTAGACGGTGATGTTGATCGGGCGCGCCACGCCGATCGCGTAGCTGACCTGCACCTGGCATTGGCGCGCCAGGCCGGCGGCCACGATGTTCTTGGCAACGTAGCGTGCGGCGTAGGCTGCCGAACGGTCGACCTTGGATGGGTCCTTGCCCGAGAACGCGCCGCCGCCGTGCGGAGCTGCGCCGCCATAGGTGTCGACGATGATCTTGCGGCCGGTCAGGCCGCAGTCGCCCTGCGGGCCGCCGATGACGAAGCGGCCGGTCGGGTTGACCAGGAACTTGGTGCCTTCGAGCCACTCGCGCGGCAGGACCGGCTTGATGATCTCTTCGATCACCGCTTCCTGGATTTGCGAGTGCGAGATTTCCGGTGCGTGCTGGGTCGACAGCACGACGGTGTCCACGGCCACCGGGCGGCCGTCGACGTAGCGCAGGGTGACCTGCGACTTGGCGTCCGGACGCAGCCATGGCAGGCGGCCATCCTTGCGCAGCTGCGACTGGCGCTCGACCAGGCGGTGCGAGTAATAGATAGCGGCCGGCATCAGTTCCGGGGTCTCGTCGCAGGCATAACCGAACATCAGGCCCTGGTCGCCCGCGCCCTGGTCGAGGTCGAGGCCAGCGCCTTCGTCGACGCCCTGGGCGATGTCAGGCGACTGCTTGTCGTAGGCCACCAGCACGGCGCAACCCTTGTAGTCGATGCCGTACTCGGTGTTGTCGTAGCCGATGCGCTTGATGGTGTTGCGCGCCACCTGGATGTAGTCGACGTTGGCGTGGGTGGTGATTTCACCCGCCAGCACCACCAGGCCGGTGTTGCACAGGGTTTCGGCAGCGACGCGCGCGCGCGGATCCTGTTCCAGGATGGCGTCGAGGATGGCGTCGGAAATCTGGTCGGCGACCTTGTCGGGGTGGCCTTCGGAAACGGATTCGGACGTGAAGAGATAGTCGTTGGACATGTGGGCTCCGGTTACTGCTGTGTTTTGAACGTGCCGCAGCAACGGGTGCCTGCGACGCTTTAGCGACATTTATATTCCGCTTCGCAAGTTGTCTATTAACTCGGCGGATCCTGCATAAAGTGGTATTTTACGCTTCCTCCAAGAATTTTGCTCTACCAAGACCCCTTCTTTCAACCCTGGTCAATCGCATGTTAGTTTTTTTATTCCGTGCACTATCGGTATTTCCATTGCCATTATTGCATGCCATCGGCGCGGCCCTCGGCTGGCTCGTCTATTTACTGTCCGGCTCGTATCGCCGCCGCCTGCGCGCCAACCTGGCCCAGGCCGGCTATGAGCAGCACCTGAACGCGGCCGTCGCCGAAGCCGGCAAGGCCATCATCGAACTGGCCTTCGTCTGGTGCGCCGATCCGCGGCGTGTCGCGCGCCATGCCAGCGTCGAGAACTGGGAGCTGGTGCAGGAACGCCTGGATGCCGGCCGCGGCATTGTCTTCCTGACGCCACACCTGGGCTGCTTCGAAATGACGGCCCAGCAGATCGCCCTGCACACGGCGCTGACCGTCATGTACCGCCCGCCGCGCAAGAGCGCGCTCAAGCCGCTGGTCGAAGGCGCCCGCGCACGCCACAACCTGAAGCTGGCCCCGGCCACCCTGTCGGGCGTGCGCATCCTGGCCAAGACCCTCAAGAGCGGCGAACCGATCGGCCTGCTGCCCGACCAGGTGCCGCAGGAGGGCGAAGGCGTGTGGGCACCGTGGTTCGGCCGCACTGCGTATACGATGACCCTGCCGGCCAAGCTGGCGCAGCTGGGCAAGGCCGACATCCTGCTGGTGTATGCCGAACGGCTGGCGCACGGCCGCGGCTATGTCGTGCGTTTCGTGCCCTTCGAGGGCAGCCTGGAAGGCTCGGCGGCGGAACAGGCAGGGTCCATCAACCGCGCCATGGAGCAGCTGATCGCGCGCTGCCCGGCGCAGTATTTCTGGAGCTATAACCGCTACAAGCAGCCGGAAGGCGTGGCCGGTCCGGAAAGCGGGGCCGCGGCATGAGGCTCCTGCTCGGTTTCCTGTGGCTGCTGCATTTCCTGCCGCTGCCCATCCTCGGCCGCTTCGGCGAAGCGGTCGGCAGCCTGATGTTCCGGATCATGGGCAAGCGCCGGCGCATCACCCTCACCAATCTGCGCCTGTGCATGCCGGAGCTGAGCGAGCGCGAACGCCACGCGATCGCGAAGCAGCATTTCCGCGCCTACGCGCGCAGCATCTTCGAACGTTCGATCCTGTGGTGGGCGCCGGAAGCGCGCGTGCGCAGCCTGATCCACGTCGAGCCGGCCGTGCCGCAGGCCGAGATGGAAGCCGGCCCGACCATCCTGCTGTGCCCGCACTTCGTCTGCCTCGACGTGGCCGGCGTGGCCTCGCGCGTGATCCCGGTGTGCAGCATGTACGTGCCGCAGAAGAACGCGGCCTTCGACAGACTGCTGCGCCACGGCCGCGAACGCTACGGTCCGGTGCGCCTGGTGACGCGCAAGGAAGGCATCAAGCCGATCCTGCGCGCGCTGCGCGACGGCCTGCCCTACTTCATGCTGCCCGACATGGACTTCGGCGAGAAGGATGCCGAGTTCGTGCCCTTCTTCGGCATCCCGGCCGCCACCCTCACCGCGCTGGGCCGCATCGCGGCCACCACCGGGGCCAAGGTGATCCCGGTGGTCGCCACCTACCTGCCGAATTACCAGGGCTGGCGTGTGCGTTTTTATCCGGCGTGGGAGAATTACCCGGGAGACGACATGGTCGAAGCGACCCGCCGCATGAATGCCTTCATCGAGGAGCGCGTGCGCGAAGCCCCGGCCGAGTACTTCTGGACGCACAAGCGCTTCAAGACCCGGCCGCCGGGCGAGCCCTCGTTCTACGAATAATGAAGCAGAACTGACACAGACATGAAACTCAAATTCACCAAGATGCACGGCGCGGGCAACGACTTCATCGTCGTCGACGCCATCCACCAGGACGTCAACCTGAGCGCGGAACAATGGCGCCGCCTGGCGGACCGGCGCTTCGGCATCGGCGCCGACCAGGTCCTGGTGGTCGAGCGCCCGGTGAGCGAAGGCTGCGACTTCCGCTACCGCATCTTCAACAGCGACGGCGGCGAAGTCGAGCAATGCGGCAACGGTGCGCGCGCCTTCGGCCGCTTCGTCAGCGACAAGGGCTTGTCCAGCGAACGCAGCATCCGCGTCGAGACCATGAAGGGCATCATCGCCCCGCGCCTCGAGGACGACGGCAGCGTCACGGTGGACATGGGCGCGCCGCGCCTGGATCCGGCCGAAGTACCTTTCGATGCCGCCGGCCTGGGAGGCTGGGCCGAGGGCGAGGACACCACCTGGCCACTGCCGGTCGGCGGCAAGACCGTGTTCGTGTCGCTGGTCTCGATGGGCAACCCGCATGCGGTGCAGGTGGTGGAGAACGTCGATACCGCGCCGGTGGAGACCATGGGCCCGGCGATCGAAACCCACGCGCGCTTCCCCAAGAAAGTGAATGCCGGCTTCATGCAGGTAGTGGACCGCCACCACATCCGCCTGCGCGTGTTCGAACGCGGCGCCGGCGAGACCCTGGCCTGCGGCACCGGCGCCTGCGCCGCCGTGGTGGCCGGGATCCGGCGCGGCCTGCTCGATTCGCCGGTACGCGTGTCGGCGCGCGGCGGTGAGCTCAGCATTGCATGGGCCGGACCGGGACAGCCGGTCTACCTGAGCGGGCCGGCGGTAACCGTGTTCGAAGGCGAAGTCGAGATCTGAAGCGCGGTCCGACGGCGCCAGCAGGATGGATCAGCTTGCCCAACTACGCTCCCTGATCGCAGCCGACGAGCGGCGCATGCGCGTCCTCCGTGCCGTGCAGGCGCTCCGCTTGCCCGATTGCTGGGTTGCTGCCGGTTTCGTCCGCAGCCGTGTCTGGGACCATCTGCACCAGTATCCCGCATCGCCGCTGCCCCAGGACATCGATGTGATCTGGTTCGATCCAGGGCAAGTGGCAGCGGAACATGACGCCGCCCTCGAGACGCGCTTGCTGGCCCGCGACGATCGCCTCCGGTGGTCCGTCAAGAACCAGGCCCGCATGCACCTGCGTAATGGCGACCGGCCGTATCGATCCGCAAGGGATGCGATGCGGCATTGGCCCGAGACCGCTACCGCGGTGGGCGTCCGGCTGGACGCGCAAGGAGGTATCGATGTCGCCGCCCCCTTCGGCCTGGACGACCTGTTCGCGCTGGTCGTGCGTCCGACCGAAGCTTTTGCAAGCGACAAACACGGCATGTATCTGGAGCGCATCCACTCGAGGCAATGGACCGCCAGATGGCCCGGCCTGAAGCTGCACGACGCGGATCACCAGGGCAAGGGAATCGCCGCGCCATGCTCGTCGACGACCGGCACCGGCGACACCGCCAGGATGCCGTAGAGGGTCAGCGCTTCACCGCCCGTGTTCACGACCTGGTGCAATTCGTTGGGCTGGCACAGGAGCACCGTGCCGGCGCCACACGGGGTATCGACGCCGTCATGCCGCATGATTCCATATCCACCTGTAAATATGATAACTTCCTCGCAGTCGTGCCGATGAAGGGGCGTGGCGGCGCCCGGACCCAGGGACTGCTGCCATACCTCGAAGGAATGGATCTGGCCCGCATGCGAAGCGAGCGTCTGGTGCTTCAGGCCTGGAAGTTCAATGGCCGGGATGGCGTCTGAGTGGCGGACTTGCATGGCAGCTCCAATAGTCTAGGGTTGGAGCGCGCATTATCGCCGCGCGTCTTTACACGGGAAACAGCACAGCATGTCCAAACCAGTTGGACACAAATTCAACACCGGCGCGGGCGCGCAGGAACTCGTCAAGCAGCGTTGCTTCGTGCAGGTCGTGCGCACGGGCGGCATCAGCAGCGCCGCGCGCCTGCTCGGACTCACGCCTTCGGCCGTCAGCAAGAACATCGCGCGCCTGGAAGCGGAGCTCGGCACCAGCCTGCTGGCACGCGACAACCGCCGGCTGGCGCCGACGGCGCGCGGCCAGCAGGCCTTCGAGGCGTGGAGCGAGCTGATCACACGGCTCGACCAGGTACAGCAGGAGCTTGCCGCACCGGAGGGCCTGGCCGGGCAGCTGGGGCTGTCGATCCCGAGCGGCATCCTGGCCTGGCTCTCGCCCCTGCTCGCGCGCTACCGGCAGGCATGGCCGCGCGTACAACTCTGCCTGAACGTCAGCGATGGCCACAGCGACCTGGTGCGGGACCGCAACGACCTGGCCCTGCGTTTCGGCCAGCTCAAGGACAGCAGCCTGCGCGCGCTGCCGCTCACCGTGACGCCGCTCGTCGTGTGCGCCTCGCCTGCCTATCTGGCGCAAGCCGGCACGCCGCGCCTGCCGGCCGACCTGGCGGATCATGTGGGCGTGTTCTTCCGCCGGCCGGACATTGGCCGGCCGCGTCCGGTGGAGCTGGTGCCCGAGTCGGTTCCCTGGCGGGCCCAGGCGATCATCAACGATGGCCAGTCCCTGGTCCAGGCGGCCCTGGCCGGCTTCGGCCTGATCCAGGTCCCGCTCATGCTGGTGCAGGCCGAGATCGATGCCGGCCAGCTGGTCGAGGTGCTGCCCGAGTGCCGTCCGGCGCCGCTCGAGGTCAACCTGGTGTTTTCCGGCGCTCCCTGGCTGCCGGCGCAGACGCGTGCCTTTGTCGACATGGCGAAGGACATGTTTCGCAAGTAAAGAACGGCCGCGGGCTTCCTTATGCTGCCAGCCCGATCTCCGCCGCCGCATCGCCTTCGTCCTCGGCCTTGCCCGCCGATCCCACCAGCGTCCGCAGCCGGTACAGGCGCTGCCGGTAATTTCCCTCGGGTCCAGACGGGCCGCAATCGATCCCCTCGAACAGCCGCGCGATGCGGTCGAGCGCGTGGCGTTCGTGCGCCGTGTCGACCAGCACCAGGCGGCGCTTGCTGCGCCCGTAGCTGGCGCGGATGTCGATCACCAGGCAGTGGCCATGGTCGGCGACGGGCACATCCAGCAACAGCGCTTCGGCGCGCGACAGGCCGAACAGCGCCGCCAGCTCCAGCCTCGCCTGCAGCAGCGGGTGCGCCTGCAGCAGCTTCTCGTGCCCGGCCAGCAGCTTGCCGGTCTCGGCATAGGGCGGCGTGGACAGGCGCGGGGCGATCTTGCGCAGCAAGGCCTGCGCTTCGGTGCTGCCCTGGGCGGATGCCTTCTGCAGCCAGTAGACGGCACGCACATCGTTGTTCTCGTTCTCGCGGCGCGCGCGCCAGGCGTTGTGGCCGCATTCGAGCTGGGCGTCGCGGTAACCCATCTCGGCCGCACGCTCGAGGTAGCGCTGGGCGTCGGCGACATTGCGCTGCGAGAACTCGGGCTTGATATAGATGCGCGACAGCGCATACCAGGCCTGGGCCAGTCCCTGCTCGCCCGCCAGCGTCAGCCAGCGGATCGCCTTCTTGAAATTGGCGGCGCCGCCGCCGGCGGCGACGCGGCGGCCGTCGACGCCCATGCGTGCGCAGCGCAGGCCCATCGCCAGCTGGGCGTGGCGGTCGTGCTCGGCTGCGGCGAGTTCCCAGAAGCACAAGGCCTCATCCGGGGCGAGCGGACCGTCATGCCGGCTTGCATCATGCCGGATGTCCGTACCCCGCCCTTCGTCGAGCAGGCGCGCCACCCGCGACAGCAAGGCGATGTCGCCCGGCGCCAGCCGGTGCACGCCGTCCTGGCTGGCGGCAGTGCGCACCACGGCGCGCGCCAGCGGCAGCGCGCGCACCAGGTAGTCGTCCCAGTGTCCGCCATTCCAGGCCTGGTCGAGCACGGCGGACTGGGCCTCGGCCACGCCGCTGTCGGCCGCGCGCCGCAGCCAGCCCTGGGCCGAGAGCGGGGCCCCGGTGCCGGCCGGCCGCACCGGCACGGCGTCGCGGCGGCGCGCCAGCAGCCATTGCGCATCGGGGAAGCCGGCGCGGGCAGCGTCTTCGAGTGCACGCAGGGCCTTGGCAAGCACTGGTGCCGCGGCCGGGATGGCGGCGCCGGTGACACCATCGCCCAGCACCAGCTGGGCGAACACGAGCCCGGCATGCACGCTGCCGTCGTCGTAGGCGCGCTCGTACCAGGGCGCGAGCGCCGCTGCGCCGGGCTGCGCCAGCGCCAGGGGAATGTGGTTGCCGATCAGTTGCCAGGCCTGCTGGCAGTCCTGCCGCGCAGCGCGCTCGAGCCAGTGCAGCGCGGTCGGCAGGCTCTGCGGCAAGCCGGCGCTGCCGAACAAGTAGAGCTTGCCTAGTTCGAGCTGGGCAGCGGCCTGCCCGGCGCGTGCGTTGCGGATGATCGCCAGTTCTTCGCGGTTTGCCATTGTTGCTTGTCTTGGTGTGGAATCGGCCAGCGGGGCCATGACGGCAAATACCGGAAAACGATGGCAGCTGCTGGCGGCGCCAGCACGGGCTTCACGCCAAAAAAGTTGCCAATATACAAGAATTTCCAGATTGCCGTCGCCGCGCACTTCAGTGTGACGCAGAGTCTACGGCGTCGCCGTGCCCGCTCCGTTTCAATTCCCGGCTTCCTTGAGACGGCGCAAACCCGTCCGTCTGGCTATTCGCCTGTATCTCTGAAGCAATTTGTTACATGTTTTTGAGGCGCGTTCCAAAAATACAACAACGCAATTGGATTTATTGGCTTTCGACCAACTACGCCCTTCATAATTGACAAAACCGACAATCTTGACGACTCAAGCATTTAAGGTGCAGCTATCCGGGCATTTAACATTTACGTCTCAATGCCAGGGATAAAGCTGAGATTTAATTAAGAAAAAGGAAACACGAATAATGAAACACTCCCTCATGGCCGTCGCTCTGCTTGGCGCATTCGCTGCCGGCACAGCACACGCACAAACCTCGGTTCAGATCTACGGCACCATCGACGCCGGCGTCATCAAGCGCAGCGGCCAGAGCCTGAACATCGGCAAGCGTGCATCGAACACCCTGGGTTTCAAAGGGACTGAGGAACTGGGCAACGGCCTCAAGGCACTGTTCCAGCTGGAAATGCGCTACGAGCCGGACACCGGCACCAATGAAATCGGCGGCAACGGCGCCCAGCGTCCGCTGTTCCAGGGCCAGTCCCGCGTCGGCCTGCAAGGCGACTTCGGCATGGTCCGCATCGGCCGCGGCCTGACCCCGTACCACGAAACCGTGGGCGCCTTCGAGCCCTTCCACGCCTCGCCGAGCCCGGCCGGCTTCTGGACCGACCTGGCCGTCGCCGGCTACAGCTCGCAGCCGCTGGACGTGGCTGGCTACTCGAGCAACCGCTTCTCGAACGGCGTCTGGTACAACTCGCCGGTCACCAGCGGCTTCCAGCTGAACGCCGCCATCGCCACCAAGGAAGGCGGCGGTGGCCCGGCCGTCATCGGCCGCGGCACCCCGGCCGCGCCGCAGTACCCGGTTGGCGCCGAAGCGTCGGCCAACCCGTTCTCGATCACCGGTACCTACAACAACGGCCCGGCAGCCTTCATGGCCGGCTACGAGCGTAACGCCATCGAGTCGAAGGTCTGGTCGATCGGCGCATCGTTCGCCGCCACCCCGGAACTGAAGCTGATGGGCCTGTACTCGAAGCAGGACCAGGAGCACAACCGCTTCGCCAACGCCAACACCAAGGCATGGGTGCTGGGCGCTAACTACACCATGGGCCCGGGCAAATTCCTGGCTGGCTATGGCCACAAGGACACTGATGGCCTGCAGAAGGTCAAGCAGCTGTCGCTCGGCTACGAGTACAGCCTGTCGAAGCGTACCTACCTGTACGTGGACGCATCGCGCAAGAAGGGCACCACCGCCATTCCGTCGACCGTCAACCACTACGACGTCGGCGTGAATCACTCGTTCTAAGCCGTATCCGGGCGCGGGCCTGCGGGCCTGCGCTCTGCACCGGGGGCGGACATGGGCGACCATGCCCGCCCCCGTCGTTTCATCCCTGTTCTGTAGTTTTTAAGCAACGCCAGCCAAGGCGCCGCCACCTCCTGCATCGGGAGTCTGTACAGTGCACTTAAGCAATGGCATATTGGCAAGGCGCGTATTAAAACGCTCGTTCGCAAATAATTTGGAGACCCAATGAAGAAAAGTATCCTGGCCGCGCTGCTCGGCACCTGTTTCGCAACCTCGGCCTTCGCGCAGACCAGCGTGCAAATCTACGGTATCGCCGATGCCGGCGTGATGTGGCAGAAAGGTGGCCCGACCAAGATCTATAGCGGCGGCGCCGACGGTTCGCGCATTGGTTTCAAGGGCACTGAAGACCTGGGCAACGGCTACAAGGCGATCTTCAATCTCGAAGCGCGCGTCGAACTCGACACCGGTACCCAGCAGCCGACCCTGATGAACGACAATCCGGGCACCTACCTGCTCAAGGGCATGGACGCGATCCCGGTCGCGATCCGCTCGCGCCTGCAGTCGCTGATCCAGCCGCCGGGCGGCCCGGCCGTCAACCAGGAACGCGCCCTGTTCGACCGCACCGCGATGGTCGGCGTGATCACCCCGGTCGGCGCCATCCTGCTGGGCCGCATGTACACCCCGGGCTATGAAGTCTTCAACATGGCCGACACCTTCGAGTCGGGCACCGCCGGCACCTGGGGCCACGTGACCGGCGGCACCGCCGGCTTCACCGCACTGGGCGCGGACATCCGCTCGCAGGAAGCCGTCCAGTACCGCATCGCCCTGCCGAACGGCATCGGCGCATCGCTGATGTACGGTCCGAAGGGTTCGGGCTACCTAGGCCGCTACAACAAGTTCCGCGCCGCAGCCGTGACCTACAAGGCCAACGGCTTCGACGTCGGCCTGGGCTACAACCACGGCTACGACCAGCAGAACCGTCCGAGCCTGCGCACCCTGACCGTCGGCGGTTCCTACGTCCTGGACGACAGCTGGAAACTGTTCGCCGGCTTCCACAGCCAGCGCAACCAGAACTCGGCCCTGCTGGCCGACTACATCGGCGGCTGGGATGCCGGCGTGACCCCGGTCCTGACCCAGCAGGGCGTGCCGGCGGCAAACCAGGCTGCGCTGCGCAACATCTTCGTGACCAACATCACCCGCAACACCCTGCAGGACGCACGCAGCTGGCAAGTCGGCGCGCACTACAAGCTCGGCAGCGGCCGCATCATGGCCTCGTACGCGCACCAGGATGACCGCCTGGCCTCGAACAGCGACGCCGACCTGTACGCAATCGGCTACGACCACTTCCTGTCGAAGCGCACCGACCTGTACACCGTCGCCGCCATCATCCGTAACCAGAACGATGGCCAGTACGCTCCGGGCACCGCCGGCAATCCGGGCGGCTTCACCAAGCGTCCGGGCGAAGACGGCCGTGCACTGCAGATCGGCATCCGTCACCGCTTCTAAGCTTCTGCTTTCCGCATGAAAGACGCCCTCCGGGGCGTCTTTTTTTGTCCGTCGATATCCGCCTGTCAGGTAAAATGCCGGACGAACTTTTCCCTCTGCATATTTTCATGACCATCGAGACACTCGACGCCAACGCCGTTGCCCAATACCTCATCGACCACCCGCAATTCTTCGAGGAGCACGCCGGCCTGCTGGGCGAAGTGAAGCTGTCGAGCCCGCTGACCGGCCGCGCCGTGTCGCTGCAGGAGCGCCAGATGGAAGTCATGCGCGACAAGTACCGCGTCCTCGAACTGCGCCTGGCCGAACTGACCCGCCGCGCCGAGGAAAACCACGCGATCGCCAACCGCTTCCACGCCTGGAACCAGGCCTTGCTCTCCTCGCATGGCGGCGCCGCGATCGCGCGCGACCTGGTCGACGCGCTGCGTACCGAATTCATGGTGCCGCAGGTCACCCTGCGTCTGTGGAACCTGGCGCCGGAGCACGCCGATGCCTGGTTCGCGAACGGCGTGTCGGACGACGCGCGCCTGTTCGCCTCCAGCCTGCGTGCACCCTACTGCGGCCTGAACAACGACTTCGAAGCGGTGCGCTGGCTCGACGACCCGGCCGCGGTCCGCTCGACCGTCCTGTTGCCGCTGGCCGCCGAAGGCAAGACCTTCGGCCTGCTGGTGCTGGGCGCCCCGAACGACGACCGTTTCACCGCGACCATGGCGACCGACTTCCTGGTCCACATCGCGGCCACCGCCAGCACCGCGCTGGCGACGCTGCGGGCCTGAACACCATGGCGGCGGCGCAGATGGAGTGGCCCGCACGCTACCTGAGCGAGCTGACTACCCAGCGCCAGCTGTCGCCGCACACGGTCGCGGCCTACCGCCGCGACCTGCAGGAACTTGCCACCCTGGCCGGCCACGAGGACTGGCCGTTACTGACCCACCACGACATCCGCCGCTTCGCCGCCAGACTGCACGCCGGCGGCCAGTCGGCGCGCTCGATCGCGCGCAAGCTGTCCGGCTGGCGCGGCTTCTACGACTGGCTGTCGCGCCAGGTGGCCTTGGCCGCCAACCCGGTCGAGGGCGTGCGCGCGCCGCGCCGCCCGAAGACCCTGCCCAAGGCCCTGTCGGTCGACGACGCCGTGCAGCTGATGGAAGGGAATGCCCACGGCCACCCGGAACCGGCCGAACTGTGCGACCGCGCCATGTTCGAACTGCTGTACTCGAGCGGCCTGCGGGTGTCGGAACTCGCCGGCCTCGACATGGTCTATACCGAAGGCGGCAATGGCCGGCCCGCCTCGCTCGGCTGGCTCGACCTGCAAGCCGGCGAAGTGATCGTCACCGGAAAGGGCAATCGCATGCGGCGCGTACCCGTCGGCGCACCGGCGCGCTCGGCGCTGTCGGCCTGGCTGGCGGTACGGCCTATTGCCCGCGACGGCAGCGCCGCGCTGTTTCTGTCCGCCCGCGGCACCCGCATCACGCCGCGTGTCGTGCAGACCCGCCTGAAGGCGCATGCACTGCGCGCAGGCACGCCGGTGCACGTCCACCCGCACGTATTGCGCCACTCCTTCGCCTCGCACGTGCTGCAATCCTCGGGCGACCTGCGCGCGGTACAGGAACTGCTCGGGCATGCGAGCATCACCTCGACCCAGATCTATACGGCGCTCGACTTCCAGCACCTGGCCGCCGTCTATGACAAGGCCCATCCGCGCGCCAAGGCCAAATAAGCGGCAATGGCTTGAGGCGCGTCAAGACGCCGCACGGTTAATGGTGATGTTGCACGAAATCCGGCATAATCGCCCGATTCTTCCGCCGTGATGCGGACACAAGCGACAGCAAAGCGAACAATGGAACCAATCCCAAGCACCATCCTCACCGGCTTCCTCGGCGCGGGCAAGACCACCCTCCTCAACCGCATCCTGCACGAGGAGCATGGCCTGAAGATCGCGGTCATCGAGAACGAATTCGGCCAGGAAAACATCGACAACGAGATCCTGGTGCGCGACACCGGCGAGCAGATCGTCGAGATGAACAACGGCTGCATCTGCTGCACCGTGCGCGGCGACCTGATCGTGGCGCTGACCAGCCTGGCCCAGAAACGTGCCGCCGGCGAAATCAGTTTCGACCGCGTGGTCATCGAGACCACCGGCCTGGCCAACCCGGGTCCGGTGGCGCAGACCTTCTTCGTGGACGAAGAAGTGGGCGCTAACTACATGCTCGATGCCGTGGTCACCGTGGTCGATGCGCGCCACGCGATGGACCAGCTGGACCGCCACGAGGAAGCCCAGCGCCAGGTCGGCTTTGCCGACAAGATCCTGCTCTCGAAGATAGACCTGGTCGATGCCGCCGCCGTCGATGCCCTGAAGGCGCGCCTGCACCGCATCAACCCGCGCGCGCCGATCTCCACCAGCGATTTCGGCCGTGCGCCGATTTCCGAGGTGCTGGACCTGCGCGGTTTCAACCTGAACGACAAGCTGGAGCTCGACCCGGACTTCCTGCGCGCCGAAGAAGGCCACGATCACGAGCATGATCACGAGCACGGCGAACACTGCGGCCACGACCACGTTCACGGCGAGGATTGCAAGCACCACGACCATCACCATAGCCACCATACTGACGACATCGCCGCCTTCGTGTTCAAGAGCGAGCGCGCCTTCGACCCGGAACGTCTCGACCAGTTCCTGGGCAGCATGGTGCAGGTCTTCGGCCCGCAAATGCTGCGCTACAAGGGCGTACTGTCGATGGCCGGCGCCGACCGCAAGGTCGTGTTCCAAGGCGTGCATCAAATCATGGGCAGCGACCTGGGGGCAAAGTGGGGCGAAGCCGAAACCCGTGGCAGTAAAATGGTGTTTATTGGTAAAAATTTACCAAAAGACGTATTTATCCGCGGACTCGAACAGTGTTTGGTATAAACTACATCAGTTTTGCGGGCAGCTCCGGGCCCGCCGACGACCTGCTGCGATAGTGGCAGGCCGGGCGCCAGCGCTACCGGCGCAAGCGCCTCCGGGCATGGTCCCACACGCCAGCCAGCATGTCGGGACAGGCAGTGAAGGACGGCGGTCGCCGTCCGGGCAGCGGCCCTGGCCCATGCACCTGTTGCCAAGGTGTTAATGCCTAGTTTGCTGCTAAAATGAAAACCTCTGTCGTATCGAAGGCATCATGACTAAAACAACGAAACCGAATACCGCCGCGCAGCTCGAAGAACGCCTTCTGACGGAAGAAGAAATTCGGGCGATGAGCGACGACGACTACATGAATCCGGCGCAGCTGGCGTTTTTCCGCAACCGCCTGCAGGAGCTCGAGAAGGAACTGCTGAAAAATGCCGGCGAAACCACCGAACACCTGCGCGAAACCGTGCTGGTGCCGGATCCGGCCGACCGCGCGACCATCGAAGAAGAACACGCGCTGGAACTGCGCACCCGTGACCGCGAACGCAAGCTGCTCAAGAAGGTCCAGCAATCGCTGCAAGCCATCGAAAACGGCGAGTACGGCTGGTGCGAGGAAACCGGCGAGCCGATCGGCATCCCGCGCCTGATCGCCCGTCCCACCGCGACCCTCTCGCTGGAAGCCCAGCAGCGCCGCGAACTGAAGCAAAAGCTGTACGGCGACTGACCCGTCCACCTCCTACCGAAAAGAGCATGCCCCGCAAGGCGCATGCTCTTTTCTTTTGTGCACGACAAACCTGCCGTGCATATATTTTGTTTCCCATCGGATACACTAGCGCTGCAGCGCGTGTGCGCAGCACATACCGCCCGCAGCCGTGCTACCGTCATGCTCGTGCCGGGACTTGTTCAATTATCCATTGGGGACCATGGGGCTGTTCTCCTTCCTGAAGAAAAAGAGCGACGCGCCAGGCGACGATATCCTGGCGCTGGACACGCGCCTGCGCGCCGGCGAGCCTTCGCGCCTCGACAGCGAAGCTGAACGCGAGCGCCAGCGCGCCATCGCGCGCGCCACCGCCGCCAAGATCGACGAGATCGAACTGGAGATGGCCTCCGCCATCTTCGACGACGAACCGGCCTGGGGCAGCGCGGCGCGCCGCCCGGCCGCGGCGGCCCCTGCGCCGGCGCCCGCACCGGCCGCAGAGGAACTGCCCGATGCCGCGGCCGTGCCGGCCACCGCGCCGGCCGTCGAGGAAAGCGCCATCCTGTATGCCAACGGCCAGGCCATGGCCGCCGAAGACCTGCTGCTCGACAGCCTGGGCGGTTTCGGCCAGCACGAACGCCTGCCCTGGTGGATGCTGTTCGACCTGTACCAGGCCACCGGACAGGAAACCCGCTTCGAGAGCATCGCGATCGACTACGCCAGCCACTTCGAAACCTCGCCGCCGGCCTTCCAAGCCCTGCTCCCCGCCCCGGCCGCGCCCCAGCTGGCCGGGGTGGCGGCCAGCGAAAGCTTCGGACCCGCACTCGACGGCGCCATCGAGGCGCGCCTGCAGCGCCTGCTGGCCTCAAGCGCCCCGCTGGTGCGCGTCGATCTCGGCGCGGTGCGCAGCGCCGATGCCGAAGGCTGTGCCCTGCTCGTGAAGGCCTTGCAGTCGCTGCGCAAGGAAGGACGCGAACTGGTGCTGGCCGGCGCCGACACCCTGATGGCGACCCTGCGTCCCATGCTGGCGGTGGGCGACCGCGCCTGCGGCGAAGCGCCCTGGCTGCTGCTGCTCGAACTGCTGCTGCTGTCCAACCGCGAAAAGGATTTCGAGGAATCGGCGATGGACTACTGCGTCACCTTCGAGCTGTCGCCGCCCTCGTTCGAAACGCCGAAGCACGTCTCGACCGCCGCGCCGGCCCCCAGCGCGGGCGACCGCTTCCTGCTGCCGGCCCTCGCGCTGGGCGACTGCGCCGCACTGCTGGACGCCGTCGACGCCTATGCCGAGGGACGCGAGCTGCTGGTGCTGGACTGCTCGCGCCTGGCGCGCATGGACTATGCCTGCGCCACCGCGCTGCAGGGCCGGCTGCGCGCGCAGTCGGAACGACAGCGCCGGGTCGAGCTGCGCGAACTGAACCACCTGGTCGCCGCCCTGCTGCGCCTGCTCGGCTATGCGCACGGCGATAGCGGCATTCGTCTTTACCCGCACCGCTACTGATTGCCTGCGCGACAGTTTTTAGCCGCGCTCGTCTTGCAATTTAATGCAGCCACCCCATCTGCGGCTTGCTAGACAACCACGAGGCTAAAAATGGAACAATTTCACGGCACCACCATCGTCACTGTGCGGCGCGGCAGCCAGGTCGCACTCGGCGGCGATGGCCAGGTCACGCTGGGCAATGTCGTCATGAAGGGCTCGGCGCGCAAGGTGCGCAAGCTGTATCAGGGCAAGGTCTTGTGCGGATTCGCCGGCGCCACCGCCGACGCCTTCACCCTGCTCGACCGCTTCGAAGCCAAGCTGGAAAAACACCAGGGCAACCTGCTGCGCGCCTCGGTCGAACTGGCCAAGGACTGGCGCACCGACCGCATGCTGAGCAAGCTCGAGGCCATGCTGCTGGTCGCCGACAGGGAATCGACCCTGATCATCACCGGCAACGGCGACGTGCTCGAGCCCGAAGACGGCCTCGGCGCGATCGGTTCGGGCGGCGTGTATGCCCACTCGGCCGCCAAGGCCCTGTTCGAGAACACGGAGATGGCGCCCGCCGAGATCGTCAAGAAGTCGCTCACCATCGCCGGCGAGCTGTGCATCTACACCAATCTGTCCCACATCATCGAGACCCTGGAATGAACCAGTCCCCCATCATGAACATGACGCCCCCCGAGATCGTCTCGGAACTGGACAAGCACGTGGTCGGCCAGGGCAAGGCCAAGCGCGCGGTCGCGATCGCGCTGCGTAACCGCTGGCGCCGCCAGCAGGTCGCCGAGCCGCTGCGCCACGAGATCACCCCGAAAAACATCCTGATGATCGGCCCGACCGGCGTCGGCAAGACCGAGATCGCGCGCCGCCTGGCCAAGCTGGCCGACGCGCCCTTCATCAAGATCGAAGCGACCAAGTTCACCGAGGTCGGCTACGTCGGCCGCGATGTCGACACCATCATCCGCGACCTGATCGACATCGGCGTCAAGCAGACCCGCGCCAGCGAGCAGAGGAAGGTGCGCCAGCGCGCCGAAGATGCGGCGGAAGACCGCATCATCGACATCCTGGTGCCGCCGGCGCGCGACTTCGGCTTCAACGTCAGCAACGGCGGCAGCGACGCCAAGGAAGGCGACGCCACCCGCCAGACCTTCCGCAAGCGCCTGCGCGAAGGATCGCTGGACGACCGCGAGATCGAGATCGACGTCGCCGACCAGGCCCCGCAGATGGAAATCATGGCGCCGCCGGGCATGGAAGAAATGACCGAGCAGATCAAGTCGATGTTCGCCGGCGTCGGCAACGCGCGCAAGAAGCCGCGCAAGATGAAGATCAAGGAAGCGATGAAGCTGCTGGTCGACGAGGAAGCCGCCAAGCTCGTCAACGAGGACGAACTGAAGCAGAAAGCGATCGCCAACGTCGAGCAGAACGGCATCGTATTCCTGGACGAGATCGACAAGATCGCCACCCGCTCGGAACACGGCGGCGCCGACGTCTCGCGCGCCGGCGTGCAGCGCGACCTGCTGCCGCTGGTCGAGGGCACCACGGTGAACACCAAGTACGGCATGATCAAGACCGACCACATCCTGTTCATCGCCTCGGGCGCCTTCCACTTGTCCAAGCCTTCGGACCTGATCCCCGAGCTGCAGGGCCGTTTCCCGATCCGCGTCGAACTGGAATCGCTGTCGATCGAAGACTTCAAGAGCATCCTGACCTCGACCGACGCCAGCCTGACCAAGCAGTACGAAGCCCTGCTGGCGACCGAAGGCGTCAAGGTCGATTTCACCATCGAGGGCATCCATCGCCTGGCCGAGATCGCGTTCTCGGTCAACGAGCGCATGGAGAACATCGGCGCGCGCCGCCTGTACACGGTGATGGAAAAGCTGCTCGAGGAAGTCTCGTTCACGGCCGGGGCCACCCGGGCCCAGACGGTCACGATCGACGCGGCCTACGTCAACGGCCGGCTCGACGCGCTGTCGGTCAACGAGGACCTGTCGAGGTACGTGCTGTAATTTTGTTAGGAAGGAAGACTGGCGATGGCAAACAAGGCACTGGCGACGCGGCAGAAGATGCGGCTGCGGGTGGAGCCATCTCAGCAGTTCGGCAAGCCGCGCAACCCGATCGCGGCGCTGGCCAAGGCACGTTCGGCGGGCGCGCACGCCACGCCGCTCTCCAGCGAGCGGCAGGAGGCCAAGCGCATGCTGAAGAAGGCCAAGCTGGTCGCGGACGACGACTGAAGAACGGCCCTTCCCCCGACTGATTTCCCCTTTGGCGGGCGCGCTTGCGTGTCCGCCTTTTTTACGTCCATCTCATCGGCAGCTTGTGCCGCGCCGGATTCGGCTGTACATTTTTCGCTGTTATCCACCTGACAGGAATCGCATGAGCTCACCGGAGTTGGTACTCGACGTGCTGCGCGCGGAAATGCGCACCGCCAGCATTACCTACAAGGACCTGGCCGCACGCATCGGCGTGAGCGAATCGAGCGTCAAGCGCATGTTCGGGCAGAAGGACATGGCCCTGTCGCGCCTGGCCCAGATCTGCCAGGTGACCGGCATCGCGCTGGAAGACGTGCTGCGCCGCGCCGCCGACGCCCGCCCCCAGTCCGACGCCCTCACCCTGCCGCAGGAAACCTCGCTGGTCGCCAAGCCGCGCCTGCTCCTGATGGCGATCTGCTGCCTCGGGCACTGGTCGCTGGAACAGGTGATCGAGACCTATCGCCTGACCGAACCGGAATGCATCACCCTGCTGGCCGAGCTCGACCGGCTCGGGCTGATCGAACTGAAACCCCTGAACCGCTACAGCCTGCGCGTGTCGAACGCCTTCCGCTGGTTGCCGGACGGCCCGGTGCAGCGCTACTTCCGCGAACACGTGGTGAAGGATTATTTCGCGGGCGGCTTCGACCGGCCGGGCGAAGCGCTGATGTGCCTGCCGGCGCGGCTGTCCAGCGCCAGCGCCCAGGAACTGGCGCAGAAGATCGAACAGCTGGCCGGTGAACTGGCGCGCCTGCACCGCAATGACCGCCGCCTGCCCTTGCAGGAGCGCGACGGCTATACCCTGCTGCTGGGCTTCCGGTCCTGGGAATTCGCGGCGTTCACAGCATTGCGCCGGGGATAAACCAAGCGAATCAAGCCGGCCTGGTCTGGGTATCGCCGCCGCGCGTCACGTGTAGCATGCGGCTCGGCATGCGCACCTTGGCCGTATGCCACACGCCGCGCGGGACGACCACGGCGCCGCTGCCTTCCAGCTTAACCTTGTGCAGCGCGCCGCCCTGCTCGAGCTGCAGCTCGACCTCGCCGGACAGCAGGTACACGAACTCGTCACCGTGCGGGTGCATTTCCCAGGTCGGCCAGTCGGCGGTAAACGCATACTCGGAGATCAGCCATCCCTGGCCGAAAGCGGCGAACTCGGGCGCCGGCAGCTGCCAGAAAGCCTCGCCGGCGACTTGCTGCGCCACGCCATCCGGCGCGAGGTGAACATAGGTGTGCTGGGGATGCAGGATCATGATGTCCGGGGATGAGGGATGAGTCCGCCCATCCTAGCACCGCGCCCGGCCATATGGCTTGCTGTATGATCCCGCACCTGGATACGAAAGCCGCATATGCTCACCATTACCATCAAGCAGGGCAAGGAAAAAAGCATCCTTGCCGGCGAACCCTGGATTTACCTCTCAGCCATCGACAAGGTCGAGGGCAAGCCCGCGGAACGCAACAAACAGGGCGTCACGGCCACCGTGCAGTCCTCGTCGCGCCAGTTCCTGGCGCGCGCGGCCTACAATGCCAAATCGCAGATCGCCGCGCGGGTCTGGACCCTGCGCGAGGACGAGCCGGTCGACCACGCGCTGATCAAGCGGCGCGTGCAGACGGCCGTCGAGCGCCGCCTCGACACCTGGCGCAGTGCCGATCCACAGGCGCTGGTCCAGCTGGTCGATGCCGAACAGGACGGCTTGCCGGGCTTGCTGGTGCACGGCTATGGCGGCGCCGCGGGTTACCTGGTCTGCCAGTTCAATGCCGCCGGGGTCGACCTGTGGAAGGTGCCGGTCGTGCAGGCCCTCCTCAAGGCCACAGGCTGCCCGAATGTCTACGAGCGCTGCGATGAGCTGGTGCGCAAGGCCGAAGGATTGCCGATCACGCGGCGCACGCTGGCCGGCGAGGAACCGCCCTCGCGCCTGAACGTGCGCGAGGGAAGCCGGCTGCTGCCGATGGACATCCGTACCGGCTTCACCTACCCGCGCTGAACGCCCTTGTCTGGCCGGCTGGCTTCGGGCATCAGCCACAGCAGGGCCAGCAGCACGTGGATGAGCGCGCCGAGCGGCGGGTAGACCAGCGACAGCAGGATCGCCAGCGCATACAGCGCGACCGACAGCCGGTTCTTGCCGTTGCTCCAGGAGTGCAGACTGGCGGCGCCGCTGTCCACGTCGAGGCGCCAGGACAGCAGGATGAAAGAGATCGAGCACAGCAGCAGTACCACGCCATACAGCGCGACCGGCACGGGCGCCATCGGATTCTCGCCGGCCCAGGCCGTCACGTAGGGAATCAGCGACATCCAGAACAGCAGGTGCAGGTTGGCCCACAGGGTGGCGCCGTCCACTTTCGCGACCCGGTCGAGCAGCGCATGGTGGTTGACCCAGTAGATGCCCACGTAGACGAAGCTGAGCGCATAGCGCAGCCAGCCCGGCAGCACTTCCGCCAGGCTTGCTACGGCGGTGCCGTGGGGCGGCTTCAGTTCCAGCACCATGATGGTGATGATGATCGCGATCACGCCGTCGCTGAAGGCCTCGAGGCGGTTCTTGTTCATGGGGCCTCCGGCTCTGCCTGCACCAGGTGCAGGCAGAGGATCGCGCTAGGGACGATCAGGGCCACGAAGCCGAAGGCGCGGTAGGCGAAGGCCGCGGCGGCACAGCCGAGGGCGAAGGCCAGCACCGGCCAGAAGAACTTGGCGCAGCGCGCCTTGGTGGCCGCGTCGGCGGCGCCGCGCAGGCGGTCGACCGTGTCGATCACGAGCTGGGTAACGTTCCCGGTCATCATCGAGGTCGGCGCCAGGTGGGTCAGCAGCAGCTTGCTGGCCGCGCTGTGCGCGCCCATCGCGGCGGCGCCCAGCAGGCCGGCCGCCATCGCAAAGGCACCGGCGCTGCTGCCCACCGGCTCGGCCAGCATGCCGCAGGCCATGAAGCCCAGCAGCAGCACCAGCTGCAGCAGGTAGGTGGGTTTGACGGCCGCCTTGCCGCGGCGCTCGCAGCCCGCCACCAGCAAGCGGGCTGCGGCGATACCCAGGATGAAGGCCGGGAAGGCCAGCAGCTTGAGCAGCGAAGGCGTCTGTGCCGGGTCGGCCAGTGCTGCCGCGATCAGGACGAAGTTGCCGGTGACGTGGGCCGTGAACAGGCCGAACAGGGCGACGAAGCCGAGGGTGTCGACGTAGCCGGCCAGGAAGCCCATGCTGGACGCCTGCAGGCGCTGGAAGTGTGCGCTCGTCATGATCAGAACGCGAAGCAGCTGCAGCCGAAGGCACCCCAGAATGCGCCGAAGCTTGATGCCGGGACGTTCGACTTGCGGGCGCGGTCATGGCTGTGGGCGTGCACGCCGCAAGGACCCGAACACTGGTGCGGCAGGGCCATGTGCGACTGCTGCGGCTGCGGGGCGGCCTTGCGCCAGTGGCCGGGTACCGTCGAGACCGGCGACCATTCCGGCAGCACGGGAATCGGCGCCGGCCCGATATCGCTGAATTCGGCGGCGCCGTAGACCACCTTGCCGCCGACTACGGTGAGCACCGATTCGATCGCCTTGATGTCTTCCGCGTCGACGCTGAAGAAATCGTCGGACAGTACCACCAGGTCGGCCAGCATGCCTTCCCGGATCCGGCCCTTGCGGCCTTGCTCGTTCGAGAACCAGGCGCTGCCCGAGGTCCACAGTTCGAGGGCGACGCTGCGATCGAGCAGGCCCTTGTCGCCGTACAGCGGCAGGCCGCCGACGGTGCGCCCCGTCACCAGCCAGTACAGGGCGGTCCAGGGGTTGTAGCTGGCCACGCGGGTGGCGTCGGTGCCGGCGCCCACCGGCACGCCCATCTCCAGCATCTGCTTCACCGGCGGCGTGGCTTTGGCCGCTTCGGCGCCGTAGCGGTCCACGAAGTATTCGCCCTGGAAGGCCATGCGGTGCTGGATCGCAATGCCGCCGCCCAGCGCCTTCACGCGCTCGATATTGGCCTGGCTGATGGTCTCGCAGTGGTCGAACATCCAGTGCAGGCCGTCGAAGGGGATTTCGCGGTTGATCTTCTCGAACACGTCGAGCATGCGCGTGATCGATTCGTCGTAGGTGGCGTGCAGGCGGAAGGGCCAGCGCTCGCTCACCAGGTGGCGCACCACCTTTTCCAGCTCGTCCTCCATGCCGTTCGCCAGCTCGGGGCGCGGCTCCAGGAAGTCTTCGAAGTCGGCCGCCGAGAACACCAGCATCTCGCCGGCGCCGTTGTGGCGGTAGTAGTCGCTGCCCTGCCCTGGCGTCACCATGCCGGTCCAGCGCTGGAAGTCTTCCAGTTCCTTGCCCTTGTTCTGGGTGAACAGGTTGTAGGCGATGCGGATGGTGAGCTGTTCGTTGCGGTCGAGTTCCTCGATGACGGAGTAATCCTCGGGGTAGTTCTGGAAGCCGCCGCCGGCGTCGATCGCGCTGGTGATGCCGAGGCGGTTCAGCTCGCGCATGAACTGGCGCGTCGAGTTCACCTGCAGGTCGTAGGGCAGCTTCGGACCCTTGGCCAGGGTCGCGTAGAGGATCATCGCGTTCGGACGGGCGATCAGCATGCCGGTCGGGTTGCCGGCGGCGTCACGCTGGATCTCGCCGCCCGGCGGGTTCGGCGTGTCTTTCGTGTAGCCGACGGCGCGCAGTGCGGCGCGGTTGAGCAGCGCGCGGTCGTACAGGTGCAGGATGAACACCGGAGTGTCGGGTGCCGCGGCGTTGATTTCTTCCAGGGTCGGCATGCGCTTCTCGGCGAACTGGAATTCGTTCCAGCCGCCCACCACGCGCACCCATTGCGGGTTCGGGGTGCGCAGGGCCTGTTCCTTCAGCATGCGCAGCGCGTCCGCCAAGGACGGGACGCCTTCCCAGCGCAGCTCGAGGTTGTAGTTCAGTCCACCGCGGATCAGGTGCAGGTGCGAGTCGTTCAGGCCGGGAATCACGGTGCGGCCGTTCAGGTCGATGACCTGGCTGCCCGCCTCCCGGAAGCGCATCACGTGCTCCTGGTCGCCGACCGCCAGGAAGCGGCCGTCGCGGATGGCGACCGCGCTGGCGTTCGGCTGCTCTCGGTCGAGGGTGGCGAACTTGCCGTTGATGAGGAGGGTGGTCTGTGCTTGCATGCTGCTGCTCCTGGCTGGGGTGGCGTGGCGGTCCGCCCTGGGGCGGACCGGTTCGGCGTGATTAACGGACTGCGGAGATGGGGGCAGGTGCGGGCGCCAGCACGTCGTTCTGGCCCTGGTTGCGGGCCGGGGCCTTGTGCACCATGGTGTAGGCGTAGTCCACGCCCATGCCGTAGGCGCCCGAGTGCTCGGTGACGATCTTGATCACGGCATCGTAGGTGTCGCGGTGCGCCCAGTCACGCTGCCATTCCAGCAGTACCTGCTGCCAGGTGACCGGCACCACGCCCGCCTGGATCATGCGCTGCATCGCGAAATCGTGGGCATCCTTCGAGGTGCCGCCCGAGGCGTCGGCGACCATATAGATCTCGTACTCGCCTTCCAGCATGGCGCACAGGGCGAAGGTGGTGTTGCAGACTTCGGTCCACAGGCCGGCCACGATGACCTTCTTCTTGCCGTTCCTGGCGAGCGCGTCGCGCACCTTCTGGTCGTCCCAGGAATTCATCGAGGTCCGCTCGAGGATGGGGTGGTTCGGGAACACGTCCAGGATTTCCGGGTAGGTCTTGCCGGAGAAGGACTCGGTCTCGACGGTGGTGATGATGGTCGGGATGCCGAAGGCCTTGGCGGCCTTGGCCAGGCCGACCACGTTGTTCTTCAGGGTCTGGCGGTCGATCGACTGCACGCCGAAAGCCATCTGCGGCTGGTGGTCGATGATGATCAGTTGCGAGTTTTCCGGGGTCAGGACTTCGAGTTTGGCGTTGGTCATGATGTTCTCCTTCAGTAAGTTAAGTAGGTAAATCCAGAATCGGGTCAGGCTTGGCGGGAGTCGCCGGTGTCGTTCTTGGCGCTGGGGACGCCGGTGATGCGGGGCTGGCACTCGCTGGCGAACCAAGCCTTGGTTATCGGTGCGCCGTCGATGATCCGTTTGGCGACCGGCACCACCTGTTCACCGATCAGCATGCCGAGCAGGCCGATCAGGGCGATGGCGGGGGGCGCCGGCGAGCGGACGTTGATCAGTCCGTAGACCACGCCTGCCAGGATGCCGGCGCCGAGAGAAACGAGGTACATGCTGTGCTCCTTGTTCTGCTATGCGTCCGGAGACGCGGCCTCAAAACCATCGAACTCTTCGATGCTTCAGGAACTGTGCTTCTCTGCTCCCGTTCGCCCTTGTGTTCGATGCGATGGAGTCATTATGCGCGGCCAGGGCCACATTGAAAAACGGATAATTTGCGGCCATATAATCGAATTTTTCGATTGTTCGCCGGATGCGAGGACGGGCGGGGTGGTGCCGTCTTCAGCGCGCGCAGGCGGCCGGGTGGGCATGCGCGAGGAGGTCACCTGCATGCTGCAGCAGGCTGTCATCCTTGGCAAGATGAAGCTGTGAATTCGTCACGAAAAGGCGCGTTGCCGCGCCCCCGTGGAAAGTGGGATGGATGCGTGTATCAGGGAGCGTTGCCCTTGACGACGGTGCCGCCCTGGATCACCACGGCCGGCGCTTCCAGCAGCTGGACGTTCGCCAATGGGTCGCCCTGTACCGCCAGCATGTCGGCGAAGCGGCCGGCCTCGACGATGCCGACATCGTTCCTGCCCAGTGCTTCGGCGGCATTCAGGGTGGCGGCCTGGATCGCCTGCAGCGGGCTCATGCCGTACTTGACCATGACCGCGAACTGCTTGCCGTTGCCGCCATGCGGGTGGACGCCGGCGTCGGTGCCATAGACCATCTTCACGCCGGCCGCATGCGCCTTCTTGAAGTTCTGGCGCTGGATCTCGGTGACTTCACGGTCCTTGCGCAGGTTATCTTCGAGCACGCCGTTCTTCTTGCCCTCGGCCGCCGTGTAGTCGCCGTTGTAGATGTCCATCGACAGCCAGGCGCCGTGCTTCTTCGCCAGCGCGATGCCTTCGTCGTCGATCAGGCTGGCATGCTCGATCGTGGTGACGCCGGCGCGGATCGCGTCCTTGATGCCGGCCGCGCCATGCGCATGGGCCGCCACCCTCAGGCCCCACTGCGCGGCCTCGTCCACCGCGGCACGCAGTTCGGCGAGGTTCATCTGCTGCTGACCTGGCTCGGTGTTGCGCGAGAACACGCCGCCGGTGGCGCAGACCTTGATGACCTGGGCGCCGTACTTGCGCAGCGCGCGCACCGACTTGCGCACTTCCTCGGGGCCGTCGGCGTTGTACGGGTTCCTCTCTTCCATCGAGGGCGGGAAGTAGGTGCTGTCGCAATGGCTGCCGGTCGGCCCGAAGGACCAGGCGCCGGGAATGATGCGCGGCCCGCGCACCTTGCCGGCGGCAATGGCCTGGCCCAGCCCGACGTCGTTCCAGTCCGAGGCGCCGACGTTGCGCACCGTCGTGAAGCCGGCATCCAGGGTCTTGCCGGCATGGGCGACGGCGAGCGCCGACCAGAAGCGGTCGTTGTATTCGAGGTAGCTGTAGCCGCCGAAGGTCGGGTCCGAATCGAGGTGGACGTGCATGTCGATCAGGCCGGGGACCAGGGTCATGCCGGGCAGCGCGATGCGGGCCCCGCCCTCGCCGGCGGGCGCGGCGCCGGCAGGCTTGACGCTGACGATGCGGCCGTCGCGCACCAGGATCTCGGGGTGCTGGACCATGCGTCCGGTGCGCACGTCGAGCAGGCGGTCGGCGGTGATGGTGACGTCGGCGGCCTGGGCCCCCGTCCAGCCCAGGGCGAGGCAAGACAGGACGATCCGCGACATCAGGGTATGGGTGCGATTCAAGAGCTAGCCTCCGGCATTGTGCATTTAACAGGATGCAACTTTATACGCCAGCCGACCTGGCTGCGCAATAAAAAACGCCGCATGCTTGCGGCGTTCCGGCTTACTGCGTCTGCGGCGCCTGCCCCACCGGGCTGTTGATTGCCCTGGTCGGCGGCGGCATTTGCACCTGGTTCGGCGGCGGCGGGATTTGTCCCTGCTGCTGTTGCTGCTGCGGAGACATGGTCGGATCGGGCGGCGCGTCCTGTACCGGGATCGCGTTTTCCGGGGTGGTCGGCGTGCCGCCCGGCGGACCGCCAGCCGGCGGCACCGACTGCATGCTCGGCGGTATCGACACGGCGCCAGGCGAGGTCTGCGGTTCGACACCGGGCGCCGGTGCGACGGCCACGGGCTGCGGTCCGGCCACCGGCGGCGCCATGTTGCCGCCCAGCTGGGACGCGGCCCCGGTATCGGGCGCCAGGTCGACGCGCTTCATCACGCCGCCTTCGGACAGCATCACGTAGCGCGCATGCACTTCGGCCACCGTTACGCCCGGCACGATCTCGCGGCCGATCCGCACCGCCTTCGGCGGCGAACCCTCGGCCACCAGGATCACGGCGCTGTTGGGGCCGGCCGAGACGACGCCGGTCAGCTGGTAATTGGAAATCGCCACCGCCGTCGGCTGGCCGCCGAACAGGTAGGCGGCGGCGTCCGGGCTCGGCTCGGCCTGCGTGACGACCGGCGGCGGCGCCAGCGGGCGCTGGGCGGGCTTGTACAGCTGCAGGAACCAGTAGGCGATCGACGCGACCAGCAGGATCAGCGCGAGCAGGGTGAAGAGGAGAGGCAAACGCTTGTTCATCGATGTCCTTGCTTTGTTTTTCTTATCGCACCAGCTGGTTGATTTCGATAATCGGCATCAGCACCGCCAGCACGATCAGCAGCACCACCAGACCCATGGCCAGGATCAGCACCGGCTCCAGCAGGCCGGCGATGGTGAGCGTGCGGCGCTCGAGGTCGGCCTGCTGCGAGTTGGCGGCGCGCTCGAGCATCGCGGGCAGTTCGCCGGTGATCTCGCCGGCGCGGATCATGTGCACCAGCATCGGCGGGAAATGCTTCTGCGCCGACAGCGCGCGCGCCAGGCTCACGCCTTCGCGCACGCTCGCGGTGGCCTGCTCGACCAATTCGCGCATGGCCACGTTCGACAGGGTATCGCGGCTGGTCTCGAGCGCGCGCAGGATCGGCACGCCCGAGCCGGTGGTGATCGCCAGCGTGCTGGCAAAGCGCGCGGTGTTCAGGCTGCGCTCGAACTTGCCATACACGGGGGCACTCAACAGCCAGGTATGCCAGCGCCGCTTCAGGTCCGGGTTGCGCAGCGCACGCCGCCACAGCCAGAACGCGGCGATGAGCAGGATGCCGACGTAGATGCCGTAGGCACGCACGAAATCGGAGATCGCCAGCATCATCAAGGTCAGGAAGGGCAGCTTCTGCTTGGTGTTGGCGAACACCGAGACGATCTGCGGCACCACGTAGGTGAGCAGGAAGATGACGATGGCGAAGGCCACCACGGTGACGATCGCCGGGTAGGTAAAGGCCAGGCGCACCTTCTGCACCAGCGCGTTGCGGCGCTCGATGTAGTCCGCCAGGCGCGACAGCACGCGCGAGAGCTGGCCGATCTGTTCGCCCGAGGACACCAGGGCGCGGTAGATCTCGGCGAAGTCGCGCGGATGGCGCGACAGCGCGCTCGAGAAGGCCGAGCCGCCGATGACTTCGGAGCGGATCGAGGCGATCAGGTCGCGCACGTAGGGCCGCTCGGCCTGTTCCAGCAGCGCGGTGAAGGCTTGTTCGAGCGGCAGGCCGGCTTCCAGCAGGCTGGCCAGCTGGCGCGTGAACAGCGCCAGCTCGACCTGCGACAGGCGCTCGCCGAAGCCGCGCGAGCGCGCCGCGCCGGAGGCGTCGAGCTGGGCCGCGATCAGCTCGACGTTCAGCGGCGTCAGGCCCTGGGTGCGCAGGTCGGCGCGCGCCGCGCGCGGGCTGTCGGCATTAACCACGCCCTTCTTGGTCGCCCCGCCCGCGTCGACGGCCTCGTAACGGAATGCCGGCATGACGTTAGTCCTTGGTCACGCGCACCAGCTCGGCGCGCGTGGTGGTGCCGTCCGCCAGCCAGCGCTCGCCGTCTTCGCGCATCAGCTTCATGCCGGTCTTCTGGGCAGCGACGCGGATGTCGGCTTCGGACGCCTGGTTGTGGATCTGGGCGCGGATTTCCTCGGTGGTTTCGAGCAGCTCGTAAACGCCGACCCGGCCGTGGTAGCCGGTGTGGCCGCAGCGCTCGCAGCCCACCGCGTGCCAGCCGGTGGCGTCGCTGACCTTGCACTGCGCGCACAGCTTGCGCACCAGGCGCTGCGCCATCACGCCCAGCAGGGACGAGGACAGCAGGAACGGTTCGATGCCCATGTCGAGCAGGCGGGTGACGGCCGAGGCGGCGTCATTGGTGTGCAGGGTCGCCAGCACCAGGTGGCCGGTGAGCGAGGCCTGCACCGCGATCTGCGCCGTTTCCAGGTCGCGGATCTCGCCGATCATGATCACGTCCGGGTCCTGGCGCAGGATGGCGCGCAGGGCCTTGGCGAAGGTCATGTCGATGCGCGCATTGACCTGGGTCTGGCCGACGCCGTTGAGGTCGTATTCGATCGGGTCTTCCACCGTCATGATGTTGGTGGTGGACGCGTTCAGGCGCGACAGCGCGGCGTACAGCGTGGTCGTCTTGCCGGAACCGGTGGGACCGGTGACCAGCACGATGCCGTGCGGCTGGTTGATCAGGCGGTCGAACTGCGGCAGCATGTCCGGGCTCATGCCCAGGTGGCTCAGGTCGAGGCGGCCCGCTTCCTTGTCGAGCAGACGCAGCACCGCGCGCTCGCCGTGGCCGGTCGGGAGGGTCGAGACGCGCACATCGACCGGCTTGCCGCCGATGCGCAGGGTGATGCGGCCGTCCTGCGGCAGGCGCTTCTCGGCGATGTCGAGCTGCGACATGATCTTGATACGCGAGATCAGCGAGGCGTGGATCGCCTTCTTGGGGCGCACGATGTCGCGCAGCGCGCCGTCGACGCGGAAGCGCACGACCGAGGTCTGCTCGAAGGGCTCGATGTGGATGTCGGAAGCGCCTTCGCGCAGCGACTGCGTCAGCAGCGCGTTGATCATGCGGATCACCGGTGCGTCGTCGGAGGATTCCAGCAGGTCTTCGATGGCCGGCACGTCCTGCAGCAGCCTGGTGAGGTCGAGGTCGGCGTCGAACTCGTCCACCACTTGCGAGGCGTCGCCGCCGGCGCCGGCATAGGCCTTGGCGATGGCTTCGTCGAGCTCGCCGCGCTCGAGGCGGCGCAGGGTGATGCGGCCGAAGCGGCGCGAGACTTCCGCGATCGCACTCGGCGCCGTGGCGCCGGACACCAGCACCTCGACGGCCTGGCCCGGTTCGTCCCCGCCGCGCGCCAGCACGCCGTGGTCACGGGCGAAGGCGAAAGGCAACAAATTGTTCATGGTCGGCTTATCTCTGGTTCGATGGCGTCACCGGGCGGAACTGCGAGGTCGGCTGGGCCTGGCGCTGCTGCTGGGGCTGCTGCCCTTGCGGAACGCTCTGGCCGCTGGCCGCGCCGGGCGCGCTGCCGGCCGCCGGTGCGGTCTGGACCGGTGCGGTCGCCATGGTGCCGCCGACCGGCGGCTGGCCATTGGTCAGCGGCGGCAGCTGCGGCGCACCAAGGCTGCGCATCAGGATGGTCTCTTCCTGGCTGGCCTGGCCCGAGGCGCCGACGGCGCGCATGTATTCGTAGCGGTCCATGGCGAGCGAGTTCGAGGCTTCCTTGCTGCGCACCACGACCGGGCGCAGGAATACCATCAGGTTGGTCTTGGTACGGTTGCGGCTGCGGTACTTGAACAAATTGCCCAGCACCGGAATGTCGCCCAGGCCGCGTACTTTCTCTTCGCCATCGCCCTCGGTGTCCTCGATGAGTCCGCCGAGCACGATGATCTGGCCATCGTCGGCCAGCACATTGGTTTCGATCGCACGGACATTGGTGGTCAGGCCCGACGCCGAATTGCGGGTGGACTGGTCGACACTCGAGTTCTCATGGTAGATCGCCATCTTGATCGTACCGCCTTCCGAGATTTGCGGGCGCACCTTGAGCAGCAGGCCGACATCCTTGCGGTCGACGGTCTGGAACGGATTGCCGCCACCGGTGGCGGCGGTGGTCGTGTACGAGCCGGTGATGATCGGGACGTTCTGGCCGACCTTGATCGTCGCCAGCTCGTTGTCCAGGGTGATCATGTTCGGTGTGGACAAGATATTGCCGTTGCCATCGTTTTCAAGGGCGCGCGCTACCGCACCGAGACCCAGCTCGCCGCCCACCTGGCGGAACAGGCCGAAGGTCAGCCCGCCCGGGATGGTCGGGACCGAGGTGCCCGACAGGCCGGTGCGCGCGGCCGCGGCCAGGTCGACGATGTTGCCGCCCTGGGCGCCGCCGGTGAAGGACTGGACGCCGCCGACGCGGTACTTGCTGTCGCTGTCGCCCGAGGCGCCGATCCATTGCACGCCGAATTCCGAGGCCTTGTTGGAGGTCACTTCGACCACCAGCGCCTCGATGTAGACCTGGGCGCGGCGCACGTCGAGCTGGTCGATGACGCTGCGCAGGTTGCGGTACACGGCATCCGGCGCGGTAATGATCAGGCTGTTGGTGGAGGCATCGGCCTGGATGAAGCCCGAGCCCTGGCCGCCGCCGGCGCCGCCCGCGGTGAGCTGGCTCTGCTGGCCGTAGGTATTGCCGGTGCCGCCCATGCCGACGCTGCTCTGCTGGCCCTGCTGGCCGCCGAGCCCGCCCGAACCGCCGGTACCGGTGGTGCTGCCGGCCTGGATCGAACCGCCCGAGGTGCCCTGCTGCTGCACCGGCACCGCCGAGGCGTCCTGCGACACCACGGCGCGCAGGGTCTGGGCCACGCGGCTGGCGTCGGCGTTCTTCAGGTAGACGACGTGGATATTGCCCTGCGACGAGGTCTGCTGGTCGAGGCGCGCGATCAGCGACTTGGCCAGGTTGGCGCGCGCCTGCGAGGGCGCACGTACCACGACCGAGTTGGTGCGCGGATCGGGCAGCACGGTGACGCGGCCCGAATCGCCGCCGGCGCTCGGTTCCATCAGGCGGGTGACGAGGGCCGCGATGTCGCTGGCGATCGCATTGCGGATCGGGATCACGTCGAGGTCGGCCGCCACCGGCGCGTCGAGCGCGGCGATGATGCGGGCCAGGCGGCGCAGGTTGTCGGCGTAGTCGGTGATGACCAGGGTGTTGTTTCCCGGGTTCGCCATGATGGAATTGTTCGGCGAGATCAGCGGGCGCAACACGGCGGTCAGATTGGCCGCCGATTCGTAGGACAGATAGAACACCTGGGTCGCGATCTGGTCGCCGACGGCGCGGCTGGCGCGCACGCCGCCGACCTGGGTCGGCGAGGACTGGGCCTTGGCTTCGGCTTCCGGCACCACCTTGGCATAGCCGTCGCCGCTGGTGACCACGGCATAACCCTGCAGGCGCAGCGTCGAGGTCAGCAGGCCGAAGGCCTGGGTCTTGCTCAGCGATTTCTCGGACACCAGGGTGATCGTGCCCTTGACGCGCGGATCGATGATGAAGGTCATGCCGGTGTAGTGGCCGATCGCCTTGATCACCGATTCGATGTCGGCGTTGACGAAGCTCAGCGCCGCAGCGTTCGCACTCTCCTGGGCCTGGGCCGGCGCGGGAAAGAAGCTGCCGGCGGTGGTGGCTGCGAAGCAGCACAGCATGGCGCCGGCCGCCATGCGGCGCAGCGCCGGCAGGCGCAAGCTGGATCGGGCGGCGAAGCCAGGGGCGAAGGTCGTACCGTTTTTATTGGTCATTATCTGAACTCGAGTGCGATTATGTTTTTGCCGTTCACCATGCGGCGCTGGCCCAGCAGGTTGAGCATATTGCCCAGCGTCTGTTCGTATCCTTCGGCGGCCGAGGCCTGGCCGGAAAAGCGCAGCCTGCCATTTTGCAGCATACCCGAGCCTGTCAGTACGAGCGCACCGCGTACCGTGCGCAGGTTCAGGTCGGCCTGGTTGCCGCGCCAGTCGAATATCATTTCATAGCTGCCCAGCGGCCGGATGGGCGCCATGCGCGAACCCATGTCGCTCAAGCTTAATACTGTCCTGCCCTGCACCGCCACCGTATTGGGTTGGCGCAGCAGGTCGAGCGTATTCCAGACCAGCCGGATGCTGCCGGTCGGCGCCAGCGTGTTGAGCGGCGCGCCCAGCCCGGCCAGGCCCTCGGCCGGCAGCAGCAGTTCGCCACTGCTCACCTGCCATTGCGACCAGCTGCCGTCGATGCGAACCGGGCGTGCCAGGGCTTGCGGGTTCTCCAATTCCATGTGGACCTGGCCCAACAGCACGAGCGGCGACAGACGCCAGGCGAAGCGTCCCGGCAGCAGCGGCGTCACCGCGCCACCCGCGCCCGGCGCCCCGCCCACGAAGGCTGAGCCGTTCCAGAGCGTACCCTGCGCATCCCCCAGAGTCAAACGGCCGCCGGTCTGCTGTTCGACCATCGGACCCAGCCAGGAAGCGGGCAGGAAGGCCATTACCGTGACGAGCACGGCCAGCAGGATCGGAACCAGCCAGAGCAGCAGGCGCTTCATTGGGCCGGCATGCTGGCCTGGCGCAGCGTGAGGGTGGCGTCGACCTGCCCCGCCGTAGCGAGGGCGGTGAAGACGGCATCCTGTACCTGGACCCGGTTCTCGCGGCGCTGGGCATCGAGCCAGGTGACCAGGTTGGCGAAGGACACGCCGTTGAGCTGGACCTTGGCGTATTCGCCGGTCATGGTGATCGAGCCCGCCTTGAGACCACGCTGGGCCATGCTGGCGCTCAGCGCGTCGGAGGTCATGGGCGGCACCTGGGGCGCCGGGTTGGCGGCCAGGGTCGAGGCTTCGGCGGCCAGGGTTTGCAGCTCGGCGGCCTGCTGGCGCAGCGCGGGCAGCGAGCGGCGCAGGCTGTCGCGCCCTTCGATGGCCGGCGCCAGCAGCAGCGCATAGACCAGCGCGACCAGGACCACGCCGCCGCCGACGGCGAGGAACTTGCGCTCCTGGTCGGTGCGCGCCAGCCAGTAGGCGAGCGCACGTTCCCGGATGGCGCCGGCACGGGTGCGGATGGTGGCGAGGGCGTTCATTGTGCTGCTCCCGAAGTGGGCGACTGCGTGACGCCCGTACTGCGGATGATCCAGGTGGCGGGCGCGCTTTCTTCCAGGCTCAGGTTGCGTGCGCCGAGGGCGGTGCGCAGCTGGCTCGTGGTGGCGGGGTCGACGGTTTCAGGTTTGACGCGCACGGTCAGGGCGCGTTCCCGGAACTCCATTGATGCAATGCCGGGCTGGCGCCCGAGGCCGCGCACCGTCTCGCCGAACAGGCCGGCGATCCAGCCGAACTCGTCCTGGCTGATCTGGCCGCTGGCGGCCTTGGCGCGGGCGATGTTCTGGCGCATCTGCGCGACCGGATCGATCACCGGCTGGTTCGGGTAGGCGCTGCGGAAGGTTTGGGTCATTTCCTGGCGCACCGCGTCGGCTTCGCGCTTCAGGCGCAGCCATTCGATGTTGACGCCGATGATGTTGACCACGACCGCGGCAAGGGCCAGGCGGATCGGCCAGCGCCAGCGGCTCCAGTCGCGCTGGGCGACACCGGCCGTGCCGAGGCCCGGCACCAGGTCGATGCCGCTGCTTTTCGATCCTGCAATCCAGTGTTCCCACGCATCGTTTTCCAGCGTGATACCGGGGCCGGCTTCCGCCAGCAAGACCTGGTATTCGCCGAACTGCTCGTGCGGCACATACAGGGTCAGCGGTGCATCGCCCGACAACGCGCGCGCAGTCTGCAGCGTGAGGGTCGGATTGCCGTCCATGGCCAGTCCCAGGCCTTCGTACTGTCCCTGGCGCAGCAGCAGTTCGCCGCTGGCGACAGCGGCGGAGACGCCGCCCGGCTGCAGCGGCAGGCACAGTTGCGAAGGAAGGGCGGCGACGGCGCGCGCACCCATGCCGAGCAGGGCTTTCACCAGCGGCTCGAGCCAGTCGCGCTGGACCACGGCGACCGGGCGGCGGCCGTCCGGCAAGGCGGGGCCGGACACCAGCACGCAGTCGAGCGGGTCGCCCAGGATGTGTTCTTCCACCAGCGCCGGCAGGGCCGCGCGCAGGCGCGCGCCGGTCACGGGCGGGGCCTGGACCGGCAGCAGGGTGACGTCGGTGCCGGCCAGCAGCAGCACCACGCGGCGGCTGGCGGCGACCGCGTCGCCGAGATTGCGCAAGGGGCCTTCGCCCTGCTGCTCGATGGCGCCGCCATCGGCGACCACCGCGAAACGGCACAGGGCATGCTCGCCTTCCGCGCGCGCCGGGTGCCGGATATAAAGAGTCGTCAAACTGTCTCGCTTTCTTCTAGTTCTGGCGGGTCCAGACTACCCTGGTTCCACCGCCGACGGTGATCGCGGGTTGCCGCTCGATGAGCGATTCCGCGTTCAACGCCGCACGGTCGAGCCGTATCCGGCTCTGTACGATAAACCACCGGCTCCTGACATCCCAAGTGTCGGGCAATGCATCGCCATCCGGCACCTGGCTTTTAAAATACTCTTCCGTGCGCCACGCCGCCGTCTTGCGGCGCGCCACCAGGGCGTTGGCCTGCGACAGCGACATGTCCTTCACCAGCGCCGACAGCAGCTCGGGCGGCACGGTATTCACGTTCAGCTTCGTCACCTCGGTGCCGTAGGGCAGCACGATCAGGAAGGGCCGCAGCTTCGCCAGCACCTCGGGCGTGATTCCCTGCACCGCCAGCAGGTCGTCCACCTGCAGTACCGGGATCGGTATGCCGTTGACGGCCGGCACCGGAGACAGCGTCGATGGCGTCGATGGCGGCGGTGGCGGTGGCGGCGGTGGCGGCGGATTGGCCGGGTCCACCATGGCTGTCCCTACCTGCTGCCCCTGCGCGACGAAGTTCGCCACCCGATCGGCCAGGCGGATGTCGAGGCGCAGGTTGTCCAGCAGCTTGCCGAAGATCCTGACCTGCTCCTCGTCCTTGATGCGGTCCCTTGCAAGATTGACGAGATTGTAACGCGACGTGGCGTCAATAATGTTGCCGGACAGCGTCGCGTCAAAACTTTCGCCCTGCACCCGTTCGCGCTCGATGTACTGGTCGAGCCGGGTCTCGGCCAGCGGCGTGGCCCAGACCTGGTCGAGCGAGGTGTATTGCGAGGTATACGCGTCCTGGCGCAGCACCAGGCTGGCCCAGTCGAGGGCGCCGCGCAGGATCCACTTGGTCTGCAGGTGCAGGCGCTGGTTTTCCATCGAGCGCACCTGCACCTGCTGCTGCCAGAACAGGCTGGCGACGATCGAGATTGCGAGCGTGGTCAGCAGCAGGGCCGTGACGACGGCGACGCCGCGCTGGCGCAAGCTGGTCGGGGCGCGCATCAGGTGCCTCCCAGCAGGAAGAACTTGATCATCGGGACTTCCTTGCCTTGCACCACGAGGCCGACCTGCAGGCCGCTCGGGTCTTCCAATTGGGCGCCGTCGGCGGCCGGCGCCGGCTCGGAGCGCCACTGGTTGCCCTGGTAGGCCAGGATGTTCATGCCGGTCAGGCCGCTTTGCAGCGCGACCGGCGGCGCCGATTCGGACGGCGCGTCGCCGGCGGCCGCCTGCCACAGCGCCTCCAGCTGGGCCAGGTCGCGCGTGCCGCGCGATTCGCGTCGCACCAGGGTGCCGTCCACCACGCGGTAGGACACCACCACCAGCTGCGAGGCTTCGTTCTCGTTATAGACCTTGCGCACCAGCGTGAAGCGGGCGTCGGCCCACTGCAGGTTGGGACGGCGGCCGATGATCTCGCGTCCGGCCAGGTGCTCGCAGTCGCTCTGCATCTGGGCAAAGGCCAGTTGCAGGCCGCGCGTGACTTCCATCTGCTCGACCAGCGCGATACGGGCGCGCACGATGCCGTCCAGCCCGCGCCAGCCGAGCACGGCCAGGATGGCGAGGATGCTGATCGCCACCAGCAGTTCGACCAGGGTGAAGCCGCGGCGGCCTTGATGGAGGGGTGGCGTCATGTCCGCGAAGGCCTCAACACGAGCTGGACCAGTTTGACGATGCGGCGCGTCGGACGTTCGGCGTCGAACACCGAGACTTCGATCCGGCGCAATTGCGGATTGGGGCTGGTCAGCACTTCTTCTTCGCAAATGAGCTTGAGCTCACCCTGAGGACAGGGGAAGTTGCGCTTGCCGACTTCGGGGAATTCCTTGCCCAGGCGGATCTGCACCAGGCGGTTCTCGGCCGACCAGGTGGCCATCATGGAGGCGCGCAGGCCGTCGCTGTTGGAGGTCAGGCTGCCGACGGCGCGCAGGCCGGCGCCGAGCGCGGTGCCGACGATGACGAGGGCGACCAGCACTTCGAGCAGGGTGAATCCGCGTGCGCGCATGTTCATGCCCTATTCCACCGTGAAGTGGCCGATGCCGTCGGCACGGATCGCGACCGCATTGCCGCCGGTGGCGAGGGTCAGCACGAAGGGCTTGTCGACCGGCTCGCGCCCGAAGGTGATGCGCACCTGGTTGGGATCGGCGCCGGTGGTCGGCTGCAGCACCAGCTGCAGCGGGGCGCCGCGGAAAGTCCGTTCGCGCAGCAGGTCGTCGCGGGTGACCGGCTCCCAGCCGGTGTCGTTGCGCACGACGAAGCGGTAGCGCTCGGGATTGGCCTCGAAGGCGACCTGGCGGTTGCGCACGATGGCTTCGTCACGCGCCAGCTGCAGCAGCAGGGCGATGCGCTGGGCTTCCTGCTGCAGGTCCTGGCGCGGGGAAGGGATGGCGTTGAGCGAAGCGAGGCCCAGCGTGATGCCGATGATGACCATCACGACCAGCAGCTCCACCAGGGTGAAGCCGCTACTGCCTTGGGCGCCCCGGGCCCGCATCGGAATCCTTATTCCCAGGAACCGACGTCGGCATCCTCACCGGTGCCGCCGGGCTGGCCATCGGCGCCCAGCGAGAACACGTCGACTTCGCCGTGGATGCCTGGCGACAGGTACTGGTAAGCATTGCCCCACGGGTCTTTCGGCAGTTTCTCGATGTAGCCGCCGTCTTTCCAGCCGCCGGCGGACGGGCCCGCGGTCGGCTTGGTGATCAGGGCTTGCAGGCCTTGCTCGGTGCTCGGGTAGCGCTGGTTGTCGAGCTTGTAGAGCTTGAGTGCCTGCATCATGGTGGCGATGTCGACCTTGGCGGCGGTGACGCGCGACTCGCCGGTACGGCCCAGCAGCTTCGGCACCACCAGGGCGCCGAGGATGCCGATGATGACCACGACGACCATGATCTCGACCAGGGTGAAGCCGCGTGCGCGGCGCTGCTTACGTTGCGAATCAATGTGCATGGGTTAATCTTTGTAAGGACGTCGGTTGAAGACAGACAGTATAAAGCCACATGCGGCCATGGGCTACCACGTGCGCGTGAGCAATTGTACTCGGGACGGCCCAGTTAACCCTGTCTTAATGAGCTTGTCCAGATGCTCATGCCGCCCGGCTGGCGCGGGCCGCGCAGACGGGGCAGGACAGGTTGCGGGCGACCTTGAGCGCGGTCCATTCCATGGCACGTCCGTCGAGCAGCAGCAGGCGCCCGGCCAGCGGCTCGCCGATGCCGGCCACCAGCTTCATGGCCTCGGCCGCCTGCATGGCGCCGACCACGCCGACCAGGGGCGCGAACACCCCCATGGTGCTGCAGGCCACGTCCTCGAAGTTGCTGTCCTCGGGGAACAGGCAGGCGTAGCAGGGGGCCTCGGGTCGGCGGCTGTCGAAGACCGAGAGCTGGCCGTCGAACCGGATCACGGCGCCGGACACCAGCGGCTTGCCTTCCTCCACGCAGGCGCGGTTGACGGCGTGGCGGGTGGCGAAGTTGTCGCTGCAGTCGAGGACCACCGTCGCGGCGCGCACCAGCTCCCGCAGGCGATCGCCGGCCGCCCGTTCGCGCAGGGCGGTGACGTCGATGTCGGGATTGATGGCCAGCAGGGCTGCGCGGCCGGAATCCACCTTCGGCTGGCCGATGCGCGCGGTGGTGTGCATGACCTGGCGCTGCAGGTTGGTGAGGTCGACCTCGTCGTCGTCGACCAGGGTGATGCGGCCGATCCCGCCTGATGCCAGGTAGAGGGCGGCGGGGGAACCGAGGCCGCCGGCGCCGATGATCAGGGCGTGGGCGTCGAGCAGGGCTTGCTGGCCTTCGATGCCGATCTCGTCGAGCAGGATGTGGCGGGAGTAGCGCAGGAGCTGGGTGTCATTCATGCCGCAGACACTACTTCTTCGGCGCCTTGATCTCCGGCGGCTTGGTCTCCGTCCCCGGCAACACCTTCGGCGCCGGTTTCAATGCCTCCGGCTCCGCCTTGGCCAACTCTACCTTCTGCCCCTTGAAGTGATTGATCGCCTGGGCCAGCTGGAAATCGTCCTTGCTGCCGTAGTCGAGCGGCTTGCGGTCTTTCAGTTGGGCGATGGCGCGCTGCTGGGCTTCGAAGGCGTCCTTCTTCTCCTTGACGGCCGGCGTCTTTTCGCCTTCGCTGGCCAGGTGGCGCTGCAGGTCGGCCTCGCGCACGCGCAGCACGGCCAGGGCGTCGCCTTCTGCGGTTTCGTCCACGCGCATGTCGGGCACGATGCCGGTCGCCTGGATCGGGCGGCCCTTCGGGGTGTAGTAGCGTGCCGTGGTCAGCTTGACCGCGGTGTCGGCCGACAGCTGGCGCAGGGTCTGCACCGAGCCCTTGCCGAAGGTCTGGCTGCCCATGATGATGGCGCGCTTGTAGTCCTGCAGCGCGCCGGCCACGATCTCGGAGGCCGAGGCCGAGCCGCCGTTGACCAGCACCACCATCGGTACGGTCTTGAGTGCGGCCGGCAGGCCGGCCAGCGGGTCGGCGCCGCGCTGGGCATAGAACTCGCGGCGGCCGTAGAACTGCTGGTTCGAATCCGGCAGCTGGCCCTTGGTCGAGACGATCAGCTGTTCCGGCTGCGGCAGGAAGGCCGCGGACACGCCGATCGCCCCCGGCAGCAGGCCGCCGGGGTCGTTGCGCAGGTCGAGCACCAGGCCCTTGATCTGTGGGTTTTCGGCATACAGGGCCTTGGCCTTCCTGGCCAGATCCTCGACGGTGTTTTCCTGGAACTGGCTGACGCGCAGCCAGGCATAGCCCGGCTCGATCATCTTTGCCTTGACGCTCTGGACCACGATTTCCTGGCGCTGCACCGGCACCACCCAGGGCTTGTCCTCGCCGCGGCGCGCGATGGTCAGCGTGACCTTGCTGCCGGCCTTGCCGCGCATGCGCTTGATCGCTTCGTCGAGCGACATGTTGCGGACCGGGACGTTGTCGATGCGGGTGATCAGGTCGCCGGACTTGATGCCGGCCTTGTGCGCGGGGGTATCCTCGATCGGGGCGACGATCTTGACGTAGCCGTCTTCGCTGGCCACTTCGATGCCGACGCCGACGAACTTGCCCTGCACCGCTTCCTTCATCTCGCGGAAGGCTTTCTGGTCGAGGTAGCTCGAATGCGGGTCGAGCGAGGCGACCATGCCGCCGATCGCTTCAGACAGCAGCTTCTTGTCCTCGACCGGCTCGACGTAGTCGGACTTGATCAGGCCGTAGACGTCGGCCAGCTGGCGCAGCTCGTCGAGCGGCAGCGGCGCGCCGGTTTCCTTCTGCGCATGGGCCGAGAACTGGAAGGAGGCGGCGACGCCGGCCACCATGCCCAGTCCGATCAGCCCGAGATTCTTTGCCTTACCCATGTGTGGTGCCCCTAGAATTTGATCCAGCTTGCCGGATCGAAGGCCTTGCCGCGATGCCTGAGCTCAAAGTATAGCCCCGATTCCTCGATACCGCCGGTATTGCCCGCGCTCGCGATCACCTCGCCGGCGCGCACCATGTCGCCGGGGCGCTTGAGCACCGCCGAGGCGAAGCCGTAGGTCGACAGGTATTCGCCGCCGTGGTCGATGATGACCATATTGCCCCAACCGCGCATCCAGTCGACGTGCACCACCCGTCCCGGACCCACGGCCCGCACTTCGGCGCCTTCGGGCGCAGTGAAGAACATGCCCTTCCAGGTCAGGCTTTCGGTACGGCGCGCGCCGAAACGGGCGCGGATATTGCCGCTGATCGGCGGCGTCAAGCGTCCCTTGAGGGCGGCGAAGGCGCCGGCCGGCGCCGGCGGGGCCAGCGGAACCTCCTGCTCCACCGTGCCCGGACGGGTTTCAGCCGGCCTGTCGGCGGGCTTCTGCTCGGCCACTTTCGGCGGCGGCGCCTCGGGCTCGGGCCTGGCGACCGGCTTGCCGTTCTGGCGCGCGATGCGGTCGCGCTCGGCCTTCTCGGCGGCGGCCCTGGCGCGGGCCAGGGCGCGCGCCTGTTCCTCGGCTTGCGCCTTGGCCTTTGCCGCGGCCAGGGCGGCCTGGCGGCGGCGCTCGGCCTCGGCCTGCTCGCGGATCAGGCGCGACAGGCGGTCCACCAGCTCGCTCATGCGCTGTTCGTCGCGCTGCAGACGGTCGGCCTGCTTGCGCTGGTCGCTCAGGCGGGTCGACAGGTTCTGCATCAGCGCAGTGCGCTTGGCCTTTTCCTTTTCCAGCGTCTGCTTCTGTTGCTGCTGTTCGCCGGCGATTTCCTGCAGTTCCAGTTGGGCGTTCTCGACCTTGTCGCGGTTGGCCTCGACCTCGGCCAGGTTGGCGCGCAGCGAAGACAGGAGCTTCGCCTGGGCCTGCGACACGTAGGCCATCATTTGCAGGTCGCGGTTGATGCGGTTCGGGTTGTCGCCGGACAGCAGCAGCTTGATGCGGTCTTCGTTGCCGGCCACGTAGTGCTCGCGCAGCAGTTGCGACAATTGTTTCTTTTGATTAACAATTGTCTGCTGCAGGCGCTCGCCCTGGGTCGACAGCTCGTGCAGGCGGGTGCTGGTCGCATCCTGTTCCTCGGCCAGCTCGCGCAGCGCGCGGTTGGCGTCGGAAATCGCGGCCTCGGACTCCGCCAGCTCGTCGGCGGCATCGGCCCGCGCATCTTCGGTGCGGGCGATGTCGCGCTTGATCGCCTCCAGCTTCTGCTGGATACCGGTGCGCTGCTTCTCCGCAGTCAGCTTCTGGCGGCTGCGTTCGGTCTGGCGTTGGGCAAAGGCGGAATCGGACAGCGCGACCGCCAGTAATGCGCACAGGAGCGCACTACCGGCTGACTTCGTGAATGGCAAACGCAAGCTTACTTCGCCTTCCCTTGGTTGGCCACGGCCGCCACGGCGGCGGCGATCGCGTCCTGGTCGCCCAGGTAGTAGTGCTTGATCGGCTTGAGGTCGGCGTCCAGTTCGTACACCAGCGGCTGGCCGTTCGGGATGTTCAGGCCGACGATGTCGGAGTCGCTGATGTTGTCCAGCATCTTGATGATGGCGCGCAGGCTGTTGCCGTGGGCCGAGATCAGGATCTTCTTGCCGGCGCGGATGGCCGGGGCGATTTCCTCGTCCCAGCATGGCATCACGCGGGCGACGGTGTCCTTCAGACATTCGGTCAGGGGAATCTGCTCTTTCGACAGGCCGGCGTAGCGCGGATCGTTGAACGAGGTGCGGTCGTCGCCCTCTTCCAATGCCGGCGGCGGGGTGTCGTAGCTGCGGCGCCAGACCAGCACCTGCTCGTCGCCGAACTTGGCCGCGGTCTCGCCCTTGTCCAGGCCCTGCAGGGCGCCGTAATGACGCTCGTTCAGGCGCCAGTCGTTCTTGACCGGCAGGTACATCATGTCCATCTCGTCCATGGCCAGCCACAGCGTGCGGATCGCGCGCTTGAGCACCGAGGTGTAGGCCACATCGAAGGTGAAACCGGCTTCCTTGAGCACGCGGCCGGCGCTCTTCGCCTCGTTGATGCCCTTCTCGGTCAGGTCGACGTCGGTCCAGCCGGTGAAGCGGTTCTCGAGGTTCCAGGTGGATTCGCCGTGGCGCATGAATACGATTTTGTACATAAGCTCTTCTTCGGTTAAAAGGTGCGATTGAAATCCGGTCCAGCATCTATTTTATAATGCGCCGATTCAGTTCAACCATTGGGACACTTGTGAATTTCATTCTCGATAATATCTTCGTCGTGGCGATCGCCGTGATTTCGGGCGGCGCCCTGCTCTGGCCGGCCCTGGCTCCACGCGGCAAGCGCGCCACCCCGCTGCAGGCCACGCAGATGATCAACCGCGGCAAGAGCCTGGTGCTCGACGTGCGTACTTCGGACGAGTTCGCTGCCGGCCACCTGCGCGACGCGAAAAACATCCCGCTGGCAGACTTGGGCAATCGGATCGGCGAGCTGGAAAAGTCGAAGAACCGCAGCGTCATCGTGGTGTGCCAGAACGGCGCCCGCGCGGACAAGGCGGTACGCCAGCTGCAGGCCGCCGGCTTCGAGGACGCGCATGCGCTCGAAGGCGGCCAGGCAGCCTGGATCGCGGCCGGCCTGCCGGTGACTAAGTAAACATTTGGAAGGAAGCACCATGACCGCACACGTCGTTCTGTACCACACCGCCAGCTGCCCCTATTGCGTCCGCGCCGAGCGCCTGCTCGAAGCCAAGGGCGTGACCGACATCGAGCGCATCCGCGTTGACCTCGATCCGGAGCAGCGCCAGATCATGATGCAGCGCACCGGCCGCCGCACCGTCCCGCAGATCTACGTGGGCGACACCCACGTCGGCGGTTTCGACGACTTGTACGCACTCGACCAGGCGGGTCGCCTGGACCCGCTCCTGGCCGGCCATTAAGCTGTCAGTAAGTACATACTCAGCCTGGATCGACGGGCTTTGGGGACCATGACCGCGGGGGTATTGCATCAGAATTGATTTTGATACAATTGCCCTCGCGTTTGACCAAAGTACCGGGACGGCGCGTCCGTCCACCATCATTTAAAACGAAAGCGTTCCATGTCCGACGAAAACCTGCAACCAGTATTCCAAATCCAACGCGTCTACCTGAAAGACATGTCGCTGGAGCAACCGAATTCCCCGGCAATCTTCCTCGAGCAGGAAGCGCCGACCATCGAAGTGTCGCTGGACGTCGGCGCCGAATCGATCGCCGAAGGCATCTACGAGTCGACCGTGACCATCACCGTCACCGCCAAGCTGAAAGACAAGGTCGCTTTCCTGGTCGAAGGCAAGCAGGCAGGCATCTTCGAAGCCCGCAACATCCCGGCCGAGCAAATGGATCCGCTGCTGGGCATCGGCTGCCCGAACATCGTTTACCCTTACCTGCGCGCCAACATCGCTGACGTGATCAGCCGTGCCGGCTTCCCGCCGGTGCACCTGGCCGAGATCAACTTCGAAGCCTTCTACCAGCAGCGCCAGCAAGCCATGGCACAAGCTGCTGCAGCTCCGGCACAGTAAGTTCCCACTCACGGGCATCGCTTGCGGTGCCCGTGCCTCCGGCGCCCCGGTCCCCCCAGTCCTTCGGCCCGCCATGATTCCATCCCGCCTCCTTGCAAGCGTGCTCCTCCTGGCAGCGCCGGCTGCGTTCGCCCTGGATTTCAAGAGCGTCGGCGCGGCACCCGTGATCCTGTACGACACGCCATCCAGCAAGGGCGCGAAAATGTACCTGGCGCCGCGCGGCATGCCGCTGCAGGTGGTGTCGAGCTACGGCGAGTGGGTCAAGGTGCGCGATGCCGATGGCGAGCTGGCCTGGACCGAGGCCAAGGGCCTGAGCGCACGCCGCAACGTGGTGGTGCGCACGCCGGGCGCCAAGGTCTTCGCCGGCCCCGAGGAGGGGGCGCAGGTGCTGATGACGGCCGACAAGGGCGTCGTTCTCGAACTGGTCGACCCGACCGCCATTACCTGGATCCGGGTGCGCCACCGCGACGGCATCGACGGCTATGTCCGCTCGAACGACGTGTGGGGCCTGTGATTCCTGAAAACTATGCAGAAAAAACCATCCAAGATCACCGTCCTGGGCGCCGGCGCCTGGGGCACGGCCGTGGCCATCGCCCTGGCCGCCCGCCATGACGTGCTGCTGTGGGGCCGCAATCCCGAACAGATGGCCGAGACCGCGGCGGCGCGCGAGAACCTGCACTACCTGCCGGGTTTCCCGCTGCCGGCCGGCCTGCGTGTCGGCGCCGACTTCGAGGCGGCGCTGGCGCACGTGACCGATGCAGGCGAGGATGAGGCGCCGCTGCTGATCCTGGCCTGCCCGGTGGCCGGCCTGCGTCCGCTGCTGGGGCAGCTCAAAGGCCGTGCGATTCCGAACGTGGTCTGGCTGTGCAAGGGCTTCGAAGCCGGCACCGGCCTGCTGCCGCACCAGGTGAAGGCCGAGGTGCTGGGCGACGGCGTGCCCGGCGCGGCGCTGAGCGGTCCCTCGTTCGCACAGGAAGTGGCGCGCGCCCTGCCCTGCGCCTTGACCGTGGCCTCGAGCTCGGAAATCCTGCGCGAGCGCGTGGTCGCCGCGGCGCACGGCAACAACCTGCGCGTCTACTCCTGCGACGACATGATCGGCGTCGAAGTAGGCGGCGCTGTGAAAAACGTGATGGCGATCGCCACCGGCGCGGCCGACGGCCTGGGCCTGGGGCTGAACGCCCGCGCGGCCTTGATTACCCGCGGACTGGCCGAGATCACCCGCCTGGGCGTGCACCTGGGCGCGCAGGCCGGCACCTTCATGGGGCTGACCGGCATGGGCGACCTGATCCTGACCTGCACCGGCGACCTGTCGCGCAACCGCCGCGTGGGCCTGGCGCTGGCCCAGGGCAAGCAACTGGACACCATCGTGGCCGAACTGGGACACGTGGCGGAAGGCGTGCCGTGTGCGAAGTCGGTGCGCGCACTGGCGCGCAGGCTCGGGGTGGACATGCCGATCACCGAGGCGGTGGCGGCGGTGCTGTTCGATGGGGTGGCGGCGACGGAGATGGCGCAGCAGTTGCTGGCACGGGATCCGCGCGACGAACTGGCCTGAGGTTTGCCGCGCTGCGAAGCCTATTTGCCCGAACTGCGCCCCTCATTCGTCGGCCCACCCGTCCTGACGGCCCCCAGCAAAATGGTCATCAAGGCCACCGCATCCTGGTTCGCCCGGATCGCATGCGGCACCCCGCCCTCCAGGTAAACCATCTCGTTCGGCCGCAACACGGTGGTGCGCCCGTAGGCGTCGAAGGCGATCTCGCCTTCCAGGCACACCAGGGTCATCTCGCCCTCGACCCAGTGCTCGGGCATCGGCTTTTCCTTCGGCACCACCAGCCGGATCAGTTCCATGTGCTCGGTCTTCGCGAGCGCGATCGAGGTGAAATGGGCGATGTCGTCGTCGCCGCGCTGCAAGGCGATGCGCTCGCCCGAAACTGCGTGTTGCAAGGCCATGTCGCCTCCTTATTCGGTTGTTTCCTCTTCGTCTCTTGCCTCCGGCACGCTGCGCAGCCAGCTCACCAGCGCGAACGCATCCTTCATGCCGCTCGCCAGCTGCGGCACCAGCAGTTCCGGTGCATTCAGCAGCAGCGGCACCTCGATCCACACGAAAAAGCTCTTCAGCTTCAGGTATTCCACCAGTGGGTGGTTGGGATCGACGCCCTTCGGTGGACGCTGCAGCTTGTCTTCTTCCTGCAGGTCGCCATAGGTCGCGCGGAGATGCTTATTCTTCAACATTTTGCTGAAGCCTGTCGCATCGTTGACCACGTGTTCGCGGATCGCCTTCAGGCGGTGCGCCGGCGGCAGGTATTCGCCCGCGCCGAACAGCAGGTTGCCGTTGGCCTCGATGTGGAAGTAATAGGTGGGCCCGCCCGCCGCGCTCGGACGGCGCTTGTTGAGCGGTGCGATGCCGGCCGAGAAATGGGTTTTGTAGGGGCGCTTGTCCTTGGCGAAGCGCACGTCGCGGTGGATGCGGAACAGCGCCTTCTTGGGGTCGCAGCCGGCCACCTGCTTGTCGAACGTGCCCAGCTCCCCGATCAATTCCGTGACTACTTGCAGGAATTCGGCGCGCAGGATGTCGTAGCGTGGTTTGTTCCAAAGGAACCAGGGCCGGTTGTTATTCTCGCTGAGTTCGCTTAGGAATTGTGTCAGGTCACGCAGGTGCATGCAGGGTCCGGAAAAAGGCTTCTTCTATTGGGGCTGGCGCGGGCGCTTGCCGACGGTGACGTCGAGCGTGGACTCGCGATTCTTGCGCAGGATGCGCAGCGGCGCCGTGTCGCCCGGTTCGAGCTGGGCAATCAGATTGAGCATCTCGCTGGTATTCGCGACGTTCTTGCCGCCGACCGCCACCAGGATGTCGCCCGGGCGCATGCCGGCGCGGTCGGCCGGGCCGCCGCGCACCACGCCGGCGATGATCGCTCCGCTCGAGCGTCCCAGTCCGAAGCTCTCGGCCAATTCGGGCGTGATGTCCTGCGACTCGATGCCGATCCAGCCGCGCACCACCTGGCCGTGCTCGACGATCGAGTCGAGCACCTTCTTGGCGGTACTGACGGGAATGGCGAAGCCGATGCCGACCGAGCCGCCGGTCTGCGAATAGATGGCCGAATTGATGCCGAGCAGGTGGCCGTTGGTGTCGACCAGGGCCCCGCCCGAGTTGCCGAAGTTGATCGCGGCATCGGTCTGGATGAAGTTCTCGAAGTGGTTGATGTGCAGGTTGTTGCGCCCCAGCGCAGAGATGATGCCGAGGGTAACCGTCTGGCCGACGCCGAAGGGATTGCCGATGGCCAGCACCACGTCGCCCACGCGCGCCGCCTCCGGGTCGCCCAGCACCATCACCGGCAGGTTGCGCGCCTCGATGCGGATCACGGCCAGATCGGTCTCCGGGTCGGTGCCGACCACGCGTGCCGAGGCCTTGCGGCCGTCCGCCAGGCCCACTTCGATGACGTCGGCGCCTTCGATGACGTGGTTATTGGTCAGGATGTAGCCGTCGCCGCTGACGATCACTCCCGAGCCGAGGCTGGCCAGCTGCTCGTCGGGCGGCAGGCGGTCGCCGAAGAAGCGGCGGAAGAAGGGGTCCTTCAGCAGCGGATGGGTTTCACGCGAAGCCTTGCTGGTGAGGATGTTGACGACGGCCGGCATGGCGCGTCCGGCCGCGTCGCGGTAGCTGCCGCTGGCCGGCAGGCGCGGCCCCTGCAGCACCGGCACCTCGGAAGGGCCGAGCGCGACCTGGGTAGGCGCCCGCTGCAGCCAGTCGGGCCGCATCGCGGAGATCACGAAATACAGCGCCAGCGCAACCGTGACGGCCTGCGCGAACAAGAGCCAGAAGCGCTTGATCGCTCCCGGCTGGCGCCGCGGGCGGGTGCCCTGCGGCTTGAGTTCGTGGACGCTGTCGTTCACACCATTACTTCCTCAAGGAGTCGCGAATGTCGCGCAGCAGCAGGATCTCTTCCGCTTCCGCCGCGGTGGGCGCGTCGACCGGGCCGCGCAGGCGGTTTACCATCCGCACCATCAGGAAGATGATGAATGCGAGGATAATGAAGTTCAGCAGGATGGTCAGGAAGTTGCCGTAAGCGATTACGGCGCCGGCTTTCTGCGCCTCGGCCAGCGGCAAGGCCGTACCCTGGCCGTTCAGGGGCAGGTAATAATTGGCGAAATCGAGGCCGCCGAACAACATACTGACCGGCGGCATGATGACGTCCTTGACCAGCGAATCGACGATGCGCCCGAAGGCGGCGCCGATGATCACCCCGACGGCAAGATCGACGACGTTGCCGCGCATTGCGAACGTTTTGAACTCTCCCAGCATGGACATGTCTGTTCCCTTCGTTGTTATTGAGTCAAGCGATTTCATGATACCGCAAGCGGGAATGCTGCGGATGCACACGTGTATAAAGGGTCTAAGCAGGTAGGGGTATTCCGCTCGGATGTGTCCGCTTGATAATTTTTTTCCAATCGGTATTGCCCTTCACATATAATTTTGTGTTGCTGGAAGCTCTTTATTGATTCTTAAGATTCGTATTTTCACGGAGTGGGGTTGGTATGAGTATTGAAAAGCAGGTCGATTCAGGCCGACGCGGACTGCTCGTCGCGACATGCGCTGCAGGTGGCGTCGTCGGGGTGTCCACGGCGGGAGTTCTTGTTAGTACCTTCCAGCCGTCAGAGCGCGCGAAAGCCGCCGGCGCCCCGGTCGAGGTCGACATCTCCGACGTCAAGCCAGGCGATTTGAAGGTGGTCGAATGGCGCGGCAAGCCGGTCTGGATCCTGCGCCGCACGCCCGAGATGATGGCCACCCTGGACAAGGCCGTGCCCGAGCTGGCCGACCCGAACTCCGAAAAACCCTACCAGCTGGAGACGCCGGAATACGCCAAGAACGCCTGGCGCGCCCGCGAAGAGCACAAAGAGGTGCTGGTCACGGTCGGCATCTGCTCGCACCTGGGCTGCTCGCCGTCCTCGCGCCTGGCGTCCGGCCCCCAGCCCAACCTGCCCGACGACTGGCCGGGCGGCTTCCTGTGCCCTTGCCACGGGTCGACCTTCGACCTGTCGGCGCGCGTCTTCAAGAACAAGCCGGCGCCGACCAACATGGACGTCCCCCCTTACATGTACCTGTCCGATAACCGCCTGGTGATCGGCAAAGACGAGAAAGGCGAGGCATAACATGGGCGGACCATTCAAGGAAACGCAGGTTCCCGCGAACGCACCGGCCGGCGCCAAGGCCCTGGCCTGGGTCGACGACCGCTTCCCGCTGTCGAAGCTGTGGAACGACCAGTGGGGCAAGTACTACGCCCCCAAGAACTTCAACATCTGGTACCTGTTCGGCTCGCTGGCGATGCTGATCCTGGTGCTGCAGATCGTCACCGGCATCTTCCTGACCATGCACTACAAGCCGGATGCCAACCTGGCCTTCGGTTCGGTCGAGTACATCATGCGCGAAGTGCCGTGGGGCTGGCTGGTGCGCTACATGCACTCCACCGGCGCCTCGATGTTCTTCATCGTGGTCTACCTGCACATGGCGCGCGGCCTGATGTACGGCTCCTACCGCAAGCCGCGCGAGCTGATCTGGCTGTTCGGCTTCGCGATCTTCCTGTGCCTGATGGCCGAGGCCTTCTTCGGCTACCTGCTGCCATGGGGCCAGATGTCCTACTGGGGCGCCCAGGTGATCGTCAACCTGTTCGGCGCGATCCCCGTGATCGGCCCGGACCTGTCGCTGTGGATCCGCGGCGACTACGTGGTCTCCGACGCCACCCTGAACCGCTTCTTCGCCTTCCACGTCATCGCCCTGCCGCTGGTGATCCTGGGCCTGGTCGCCGCCCACCTGATCGCGCTGCACGAAGTCGGCTCGAACAACCCGGACGGCATCGAGATCAAGGACAACATCGGTCCGGACGGCCACCCGGTGGACGGCATCCCGTCGCACCCGTACTACTCGACCAAGGACTTCTTCGGCGTGGCGGTGTTCCTGCTGATCTTCTCGGCGATCGTGTTCTTCGCGCCTGAGATGGGCGGCTACTTCCTGGAATACAACAACTTCCTGCCGGCCGACTCGATGAAGACCCCGCCGCACATCGCGCCGACCTGGTACTTCACCCCGTTCTACTCGGTGCTGCGTGCGACGACCGCCGACTTCATGTACGTGCTGATGGCCGCGATTGCCGCCTACGTCGTGTTCATCTGGTTCAAGTCGCGCCTGGCCTACAAGACCAAGATCGCGATCGCGGTCATCGGCCTGGTCCTGATCATCGGCATGCTGCCGCAGGTGCTGGATGCGAAGTTCTGGGGCGTGGTGCTGTTCGGTTCGTCGGTGGTGATCATCGCCTTCCTGCCGTGGCTCGACCACTCGCCGGCACGCTCGATCCGCTACCGTCCGGACTGGCACAAGTGGGTCTACATCCTGTTCGCGCTGTGCTTCGTGGCCCTGGGCTACCTGGGCACCCAGCTGCCGACGCCGGCCTACACGATCATCTCGCAAGTGGCGACCCTGCTGTACTTTGCGTTCTTCCTGTTGATGCCGTGGTGGAGCACGATGGGCCGGTTCAAGCCGGTCCCGACGCGCCTGACCTACTCGGCACACTGATCACCAGAGAGCACAAGGACACCACATGAAATTCTTTGCGAAGAAACTGATCGCGGTCCTGGCCCTGGTGCCGGGACTGGTATTCGCCGCCGACAGCGGCTTCCCGCTCGAGCCGGCACCGGAGCGCAGCGACCTGTCGTCGCTGCAGAACGGCGCCAAGCTGTTCGTCAATCACTGCTTGAACTGCCACTCGGCATCAAGCATGCGCTACAACCGCCTGCGCGACATCGGCCTGACTGAAGAGCAGATCAAGAACAACCTGTTGTTTTCACAAGACAAGGTTGGCGGCATGATGACGACGGCCATGCGCCCGGACGACGCCAAGACCTGGTTCGGCGCCGTGCCGCCGGACCTGTCGGTGATGGCGCGCGCCAAGGCTTCGCCTTCGGGCACCGGCGCGGACTACCTGTACACCTACCTGCGCACCTTCTACAAGGACGACACCCGCCCGACCGGCTGGAACAACATGATCGTGCCGAACGTGGCCATGCCGCACGTGATGTGGCAGGAACAGGGCGTGCGCCAGGCGAAGTTCGCCGACGTGCCTGACCCGCACGAAGCTGGCAAGACCATCCACAAGTTCGTCGGTTTCGAGCAAGTCCAGCCGGGCACGATGTCCCAGCAGGAGTTCGACACCGCGACCGCCGACCTGGTTGCCTACCTCGTGTGGATGGCTGAGCCAGCGCAAGACCAACGCAAGAAGTTAGGCGTTATTGTGTTGCTCTTCATGACGCTGTTCGCCTTCCTGGCTTGGCTCTTGAACAAGTCGTACTGGAAAGAAGTGAAGTAAATTCGCTTTCATTGCCCGGTTGGCTATAATACGGGCAATCATTTTTCGGGGTGAATCGCTAGGCGCTTCACCCCATTGTTTCTTAAGGAACTATAAACCATGATGGTTCTCTACTCCGGCACCACGTGCCCGTTCTCCCAACGCTGCCGCCTCGTCCTGTTCGAAAAGGGCATGGACTTCGAGGTGCGCGACGTCGACCTGTTCAACAAGCCGGAAGACATCTCGACCATGAACCCCTACGGCCAGGTGCCGATCCTGGTCGAGCGCGAACTGATCCTGTATGAGTCGAACATCATCAACGAGTACATCGACGAGCGCTTCCCGCACCCGCAGTTGATGCCGGCCGACCCGCTGATGCGCGCCCGTGCCCGCCTGATGCTGTTCAACTTCGAGAAGGAACTGTTCGTCCACGTGCACGTGCTGGAAAGCGAGCGCAACAAGATGAACGACAAGAGCCACGACAAGGCCCGCAATGAAATCCGCGACCGCCTGACCACGCTGGCCCCGCTGTTCCTGAAGAACAAGTACATGCTGGGTGACGAGTTCTCGATGCTGGACGTCGCGATCGCCCCGCTGCTCTGGCGCCTCGACCACTACGGCATCGAGCTGTCGAAGACCGCGGCCCCGCTGATGAAGTACGCCGAGCGCATCTTCTCGCGTCCGGCCTACATCGAAGCGCTGACCCCGTCCGAGAAGGTGATGCGCCGCTGATGCCGTGTGCGGGCGCTGATCGCGCCCGCATGCCGCGTCTCAGGCTCCAGTGATTCAGTACGCGCCGGTTTCGGACGCCGCACAGGCGAATCCGCTAAACTGGCGCGCAAGCTTTGCTTTTTTTATCACGTCCATGTCAGAGATTTCCACCAAGCCCTACCTGCTGCGCGCCATCTACGAGTGGTGCACGGACAGCGGCTATACGCCCTACCTCGCGGTCAAGGTCGACTCCGCTACCACAGTGCCGATGGAGTACGTCCGCAAGGGCGAGATCATCCTGAACATCAGCTACGGCGCCACCTCGGGCCTGAAGATGGACAACGACGCGATCCACTTCCGGGCGCGTTTCAATGGCGTGTCGCGCGAGCTGTACATTCCGGTGCAGAACGTGCTGGCGATTTATGCCAACGAGAACGGCCAGGGGATGGCGTTCGAGGTGAATGTCACGGCGGCCGAGATGGGACCTTCTTCGTCGTCGTCCGAAGAGGCGGTTGCGCCGTCGTTGTCGGCGGTGCCGGGCAAGCAGGCGGAGACGCCGGTCGAGACCACCACGGCGCCGGATGGCGATGACGAGCCGCCGAAGAAGGGCGGACGCCCAACGTTGACCCGCATCAAATAGCGTATAATCGTTGTTCCAAGATTAAGCCGACTTAGCTCATCAGGTAGAGCAGTTGATTTGTAATCATCAGGTGGCGGGTTCGAGTCCTGCAGTCGGCACCAAAATTCGCTGAAAAGGGTTGCATGCATTTCGCGTGTAACCCTTTTTTTGTTGATCTATTCAAGCGGATTTGCCAGCTAAAAGATCAGTTCCAACGTCCATCGTATCGCGACGTGCAGGTGATCGTCCGATTTCATCTGTCGAATTTTTTTACAGAAATTATGATTGAGAAATCAGTCATCGGTAACTATTTGTTTTCACAGCGTATTTACTCTAGGCATGAAATTTGCATAACAGCAAACCGGTCTATCACTAGGGAAAACACAATGAAAACAATGATGCGAATGATTGCAGCAGCAGTTACCGTCCTGGCTTGCTCGGCTGCCGGCGCCACCACCATTCAAGGTGCAAGCGTCATCGCGAATAATAGTTTTGTCGGAGGGTATCCGCCGTCGCGCTTGGTCGATCAATCGGGCTTGACAAAGACCTACATCAGCGGCACGACCAGCTTCGAAACCTATGCGGCTTCCACTCCTGGACACACTGGCACCTCCTTCTCGAGCGGTTATTTTGCCGCGGCACCAAGCTATGTCGATTTCGACCTTGGCGCCATCTACACACTAAAAAAAATTTGGTTTGTTCAACGATAACGATGGGCAGGGGGTCAAAAATTTCAACCTGCTTATCGCCAACAATACCAACTTTACAAATGCCATTTCCTTGGGCAGCTTTGCTGCCACCTATGGCCCTGGAGATTATGGCCAGGCAGTGCTTCTGCAGGCGTTTGACCTGAACGTGGCGTCTGGTCGCTACATACGCGTCAACTTCGTGACCTCGCATAATTCCTCGCATGTAAATGTCGGCGAAGTCATCTTCGGTGTAGCGGACAATGCCGAGATTCCCGAGCCGTCCAGTTTTGCACTGCTGGGTCTTGCCGCTATCGGCGCAGGCATCGCACGCCGTCGGAAATCCCGCTCCTGATCTAGCACGACATGACTTGTCGGGCCTTAAACACTACGTAGTCGTGCCGCCGGCCCGCAAGTAAGTCGACAGGAAATGCTCAAAACTCACGTGGCGTTGCGGCGGATAGGCATTGCGCTGTCCCGGCCCCTTCGGCAGCGCAGCCCAGGTCCGCGCCACCTTTGGCATGGCGGCAGCGATGTCGCCTTCCTTGATCAGGTCGATCACTCCAAGGCTGCGTAAGATCTCCACCGCAATCAAATCCTGCGTGCGCGGCGAAAAATCCCTTAACCCAAGCCTGCCGCCATGGTGTGCCCAGGTTGGCCGTGTGATCTGATAATTTCCTGCGGCCGTCGACTTCCCGTCAATGCCCGGCCCGGGATGGGTCGACATGTCGGTAAAGCGCCAGCGGTCGTTCGACCTTCCCTTCAGTGCACCGTATTTGAAGTCATAGCCCCCGCCTTCGGCTGCGGCGATCGCCTTCAGGAAAGCGGCGACATTCGGATGAGCGAGGTGTTCTTCGTTCGTCGCCAAGAGCGCGACACTGCGCGATGACGGCTGGGGTGCCGAATCCTGCGAAGCCGTGCGTGTTGCGTCGGACATGGTTTCCTCCGTAAGCGTCTTCCCAGCACCGTCTTGAGCGCTGCAAGCAAAGACGAGATGATGCTTGCCACACCGCTGGGAAGCGGAGTTCAGCCGGCCAGTTTGGCGGCACAGTTCCAGGGCAGGA